>CABQXG010000051.1 GCA_902468045.1 uncultured Collinsella sp. | reverse complement strand
TCGCCGTCCAGGTCACGCCAAGTGGATAGGTTGGTTTTACCTTTCCGGGTGCCGTGCTGGCGCGTCTAGCAAGGAAATCTCCGACGAGCTGTGCCGGCGCGTTCCAGTTAGAGCCACCCAGGCGATAGGCGGCTCGCTCGCAGGCGCGCTGGAGCTCAATGCCTGCGAGCGGATCATCGCCGGGAAGGTCGTCGGGTGTGACGTTGACGAGTAGGGCGGCATTTGCGTTACGCCCGTCGCGGGCATTGAGGCTGGCACCGTTGACGCACAGATGGCCCTGCTCGGAAGAAGCCGCGACAACCTGTCCGCCGGGGCACATGCAAAATGAGAACACGCTGCGGCCGTTGGGGAGATGGGCGACAAGCTTGTAGGGGGCTGCTCCGAGTGCCGGGTGCCCCGCCGAGGGGCCATATTGGGCACGGTCGATGTCGCGCTGTGGATGCTCGATGCGCACGCCCATGGCAAAGGTCTTTTGCGCGAGGGCAACGTTATGTTCTTTGAGAAGCTCGAATACGTCGCGGGCGGAATGGCCGCAGGCGAGAATGAGGTGCTTTGTGGCGATTGTCTCGCTTGTGGTTTCTTGGGGCGGTTGGACATCGATGCCGGTGATGGCGCCAGATCCATCGGTTCGAATATCGACGAGCTTTGTTCGATAGCGGACGGTTCCACCGAGCCGCTCGATGCGCTGAGAAATGTTGGTGACGACGGTGGGGAGGATGTCGGAGCCAATGTGCGGCTTGGCGTCCCACAGGATGTCACGAGGTGAGCCCGCTTCGACGAAGGTCTCAAGAATCAGTCGATGGGCGGGATTCTTGGTTCCCGTGTTGAGCTTGCCGTCCGAGAAGGTCCCTGCGCCGCCCAGGCCAAATTGGATATTGCTTTCGGGGTCGAGGATACGCTCCTTAAGAAAGAGATCAATCGCTTCCGAGCGGCGAAGCGCGGGGTCGCCGCGCTCGATGAGCAGGGGTTTAAGGCCCGCTTCGGCAAGGGTCAGGGCGGCGAAGAGACCGGCGCAACCGGCGCCGACAACGACGGGACGCCCCTTGGGTGCATTTGGGACAGGGTTGGGGAATGAAGGAGCCTCGCCGTCTACCATGCGGATGCGCGAGCGGTCGCGCTCGGCGACGCGGTCGACCACCTCCTGCTCGAGTCGAGAGCTTGTCAGCTCAACTCGAAAGCTCAAAATAAAATGGACGTCTCGCTTTTTACGGGCGTCGATTGACTTGCGATGGAGCTCAATGGCTTTAATCTGGGAATCCTCGCATCGCAGGGCTCGTTTGACGGCGCGTCTACCAATAGCAAGGCAGGCGGTTTCGTCGCCGGCCTCATCGAGTGACGCGTGGACTTGGGTGATTTCGATCATCGAGGTCTCCTTAGATGCAAGAAAGAGGCCGCCCGGTGTCCTAGACGGCCCGAATGCGTTTTGATTATAGACTGCGCGGCTACAGGCTGCTTGCAGCGCGAATACCCGAGACCCAAGCCCACGCAAGGTTGAAACCGCCGCAATCGGCATCGATGTCGATTGCCTCGCCACAGATGTAAAGTGGGGCGCCTGCCGCGTTGCTCACGCAGAGGCTGGGAGCTGAGACGCTCTCGATGGGCACGCCGCCGCGCGTGACCTGGGCCGAACGCTCCTCTGTCGTTCCCTCGACGAGCAGCTTAAAGTGCTTGAGGATTGAGACCAGATGGATGACGTCGTGCGACCCGGGGTGGCACTGTTCGAATGCGGTGCAGACAACGTGAGAGAACTGCGGGGCGAGCATGCCGTCGAGCCAGCGGGGGTCGCGGGGCGAAAAGCCGCCGAGCAACGCAACTCGCTGGATAAGTATATCGAGCAACTCGTCTTTGGAGAGGTCGGGGAAAACGTCGAGCAGAATCGTGTCGCCGCGCTGGACGCGACGGGAGAGGTTAAAGGCGGCAACGCCCGAGATGCCAAAGGTTCTGAAGAGCACTTCGCCATCTTCGCGCCAGAGCTCCTCGTGATTGCGGGTGAGCGTCAAACGGGCGCGGACGCGCAGGCCATCCAGCGTCTTGAGCGCAGTCTGGTCGCCGAAGACCGATGCCGACACGGGGCAGAGGACGGGATGCTGCGGTGTGAGGGAAAGATTGAACGTCTTCGCGATGTCGGCGGGGTTGCCGCCCGTAGCGATAATTACGGCCTTTGCCTGCAGCGTCTCGTTCTTGCGAGGGGTGTCAGCGATCGCCTTCCGAAGCGAGCGGAGTTCCGATTTTCGGTCGTCGTGCTTTTTTGCCTTGAGTGCTCGCGCGGGACGGTCTATTTGGAGTGCCCAGCCCTCGAGAGCTTTGAATGCCGAGGCAACGTTTGCTCCACAGATCAAGGTGATACCCAGGTGATTGCAAGCGTTGAGAAGCGCATCGCGCACCGATTCGGCACGAAGGGAGCGCGGATACAGCCGGCCCTCCTCGGAGGTCGTCATGATGCCCAGCGAGGAGAAGAAACTGCCGAGCTCTTGCTCGGGCCGGGGACTCATGACGGATTCGACGAATGCGGGGTGGTTGTACCGCTGGAAATCAATTGATTCGTTGGAAAGGTTGCAGCGGCCGTTGCCGGTCGCAAGGAGTTTAAGGCCGCAGGCAACATCGCGCTCAACGATGCAGACGCTTTTGCCTGCGCGTGCGGCCGTAATGGCGGCGGCGAGACCCGAGGCCCCGCCGCCGATCACCAAGACGTCATAGGAGGCGTTTGTGTTCACTTAGGCCTCGGCGGTCTCGTGCGGGGCAATGGCCTCGACGGCGGAGACGGCCTGGGGCAGCATACCGTCGGGCAATGCGGTCTCAACCTCGCCCTTATCGCAAGCCTCGGCGAGTGCCGGATTGATGGGAAGCTGCCCTAGGATCTCGAGGTTGTAGCGCTCGGCGACCTCGGGGAGCTTGCTCTTGCCAAAGACTTCAATCTTCTTGCCGCAATCGGGGCACTCGATATAGCTCATGTTTTCGACGATTCCCAGAATGGGAACGTTCATCTTCTCGGCCATGTTGACCGCCTTGGCGACGATCATCGAGACTAGATCTTGCGGGCTCGTGACGATGACGATGCCATCGACGGGCAGCGACTGGAAGACAGTGAGGGCAACGTCGCCCGTTCCCGGAGGCATGTCGACCAGCAGGTAGTCGATGGGGCCCCATGAGGTTTCGCTCCAGAACTGCCTGATGGCACCCGCGATAACCGGACCGCGCCAGAGGACGGGGTCGGTTTCGTTTTGGAGCAGCAGGTTAGAGCTCATAACCTTGACGCCGTGCTCGGAGATTTCGGGCAGCATAAGGTTGCCGAGAGCATGGACGTGACGTCCGCTCATGCCGAACATCTTAGGGATAGAGGGGCCGGTAATATCGGCATCGAGGACGCCGACCTTGTGACCGTGGCGGGCAAGCTCGGTGGCGATGGCGCCGGTGACGAATGACTTGCCGACGCCGCCCTTACCGGAAAGCACGGCGATAACGCGCTTGACCTCGGACAGCGTATTCTCCTCAAATTGCGACGGCGACGTTTGCCCGCCGGCTGCCTGTGCGTGCTCGCAACCCATGTTTGACTCCTTTGTATATGTTGGGGCCTGAGCCCCGCGGTGTGACACGAGCGTCATTGTACCCTCGTTTGCGAGCGGGAGTCATTTGCGATGCATTTGGGCCGAGCGTGCTTGCAATACGATGGACCCAAGCGAATGGGCGGGCTTACTGAACTTTGCTGGCGAACTCGAGGTATTGCATGCGCTGCAGCTTGTCGATCGTCGAGGTGTAGGGGCTGTCTTCAGATTCCAAGTCGTAGCGCAGCCCGTCGGCACCGAGATAGCCAGCGACATTGATGGTGGGCACATCTGACCTTGTTACAAGCAGGGCCTTTTGATAGTCGGTGAGCGGGGCGCCGATCTTATTAAGGGTAATGGCTGCAATCTCGTTTGCCCCGACGGTGTCGTAGACGTTGAGCTCGGTATTGCCGGCGATTTCATAGTTAGCCCAGACGAAATAGGTCGACTGATAGACACGGTAAGCGTGGCTTGCCGTGTCTTCCTGAGGGTACAGCTCGTCGTTGAGAGTCGTTGCGGCGCTCGGCTGATGGTCGCCAAAAAAGACAAGAACAACCGGTCTGCCGATATTGCGGAGCTCGTTGATAAAGTACTCGAGGTCCCGGTCGGATGCGTTGATGCAGGTGAGATAGGTGTTGAGCGCGCTATTGGCGCCCTCACTGGCTCCCTCGACCCAATAGTTTGTCAGCTCTTCGGCGGGAACGGGGCCATAGTCGTAGCCGCCGTGATTTTGCATCGTGACGTCAAAGATGAACTGCGGCGCTTCGTCGGTTCTAAGCAGGTCGAGTATCTTGTCGTAGGTGGCGTAGTCGCATACGCCGGCATGGTAACAGGGCGCACCTTCGAAATCGCCGATTGAAAGAAAGTCTCCAAAGCCCAACTGCTGATAGATTTTATCTCGATGGTAGTTGACGGGGTTTTGCGGGTGCATAGCGGTAGCGGTATACCCAAGCTCTTTAAGGTCCTTTGCCAGGCTGTTGACGCCATTCATCTGATACAGCTGATAGGGGATCTCGCCTAATCCGACAAAGGCCGTTGTCGCTCCGGTCAAAAATTCGAATTCGGAGTTTGCCGTTCCGCCACCGGTGACCGAAGCGAGCATGGTGCCGCGAACAAGTGTGTCGGGAAGCGAGTTGTAGAATGCGGGGCCGGTGTACCCGGCCGCCTGGAGCTGCTCAAAGCACGAAAGGTCGCTAAAACTCTCGTTCATGACGGCAACAATCGTCGGCTTGATTTCATTGAACTGGGCAACGGCCGCCGCGCGCTGCTCGCTCGAGCCATACGTGCTGTCGTAGGTGGCGGCGAGCTCCTGCTCGATGCTCTGCGCCTCATCGGGCGTATAGTCTTCGGGCTTCTCAATGGGCAACTCGTTGACCATTTCGGTGAACGAAGTGATAAAACCCTGAGACGCGTACGTGGTGATGGGCTGCCAACGGTCAAATCCAAAATTCAGCGCCTGCTCCAAGTCGATGTTGGAAAAGCCCGAGAGCCCCACAACGGTCACTAGCAGAAAAGCGCAGAGGTTAGCGGCGATTGCGGGGAAGACATGGGTGGGCGTACGGAGCTTTCGCGGTCGGATAAGCGAAAGAAGCCCCAGGGAAATCTCTAGCAGGGCGAGAGAGGTTACGATTCCGGCGGTAAAGGTAAACTCGTATCCCTCGCTCACTTCCATTGCGGTGCCAAGGGCCAAGATATCGCTTGGCAGGATGGCCTCGCCTTTAAACGTTATGACGAAGTGCTCGGCAATGCCAAGGATGCAACAGGCGACGGGCACGAGGGCCATGAAGCCTCCATGACGCTGTCCCAGCAAATAAAGGGAGAGCAGAACCGTCGCGAGCAGCCCGACGGAAAACCCGAATGAGTTGGCGGGAATGCGATAGAACGTTTCGTTACAGGCAATTTCGAGTGAAACGAACGAGAGCGCTGAAACAGCGGCGATGACAAGGATGTCACGGCAAATGCAGGCAACCGTTCCCGTCGCAAGATCGGTTTGGTCGATAAGTCCCGAAACCAAGGGTTCGACAAGAAGTATGACGGCGGCAGCACCGAGCGCCGAATAAGAAAGGACCCATAGGGAACTGTCCTCATTTACGAGCAATTGATTCGTAATCCATGCAGCTACCACGCCGAGCGGGATGAGGAGCGTCGCGCACCAAAAGACGCGGGCAATGGGCGGCTTTTCATTGTGTTTGATTGAAAAATACACGCGCACGACGACGGTGGCCACGATAAGGACGGCGATGAATATGGGCAGATTGGCCATGTCGCTCGAAGTGATTTCAAGGGGGATATCTTCGGTCATGGACGTTCCTCTGTTACAGCAAATTAAGTTCAGTATTAGATTACTGTAACCTTTCCATGGCATTTCGAGAAACAAAGCACCCGATACGCAAAGCTAAAGGTCTGCGAATCTTGTATTACGAACATCTGTGCGCGTCGAGTGCGCTAAACTCATCGACAGTATGATTCGATGCAATAGGAGGCAAGGAGCTTCCATGTCTGATTCTTCTATCGTTATTCGCGGCGCTCGTGAGCACAACCTCCGTGATATCGATGTTTCCATTCCGCGTGACCAACTCGTGGTCATTACCGGTCTTTCTGGCTCGGGCAAGAGTTCGCTGGCATTTGACACTATCTATGCCGAGGGCCAGCGTCGATACGTCGAGAGTCTTTCGAGCTATGCGCGCCAGTTCTTGGGCCAGATGGACAAACCCGACTTGGATTCAATCGACGGCCTTTCGCCGGCGGTGTCGATCGACCAAAAGACGACGTCTAAAAACCCTCGCTCGACGGTTGGCACCGTAACCGAGATTTATGACTATCTGCGCCTGCTGTTCGCCCGTGTGGGCACCCCGCACTGTCCCGAATGCGGCCGCGTCATTGAGCGCCAGACGACCGACCAGGTTGCCGACAAGGTCTTGGCGGCGGGGGAGGGCCGCCGCGCGTTTGTGCTGGCACCGGTGGTGCGCGGGCGAAAAGGCGAGTACACCAAACTGTTTGAGGACCTTCGCGCCGAGGGCTTTAGCCGCGTGCGTGTCGACGGTGAAGTGCGCTCGCTCGACGATCCGATCGATCTGGATAAGAAATTCAAGCACGATATCGAGGTCGTGGTCGATCGCATCGTGATCCGTGAGAATTCTCTGGGCCGTATCGCCGAGTCTGTTGAGCAGGCGACCGCGCTGGCTCACGGCAATGTAAACGTGTACATGCTGCCCGATCGTGATGCTCCCGAGGGGACCGAGGGCGAGCTTCTGGAGTATTCGTTGGCCTTGGCGTGCCCGGAGCATGGACACTCCATTGACGATCTTCAGCCGCGTGATTTTTCGTTTAACGCTCCCTATGGCGCATGTCCTGAGTGCGACGGCCTGGGCTTTAAGAAAACCGTTGATGCCGAGGCGCTGATCGAGGACCCCTCGAAGTCCATTGCCGACGGAGTCTTTGGTAGCCTGTTTGGCAATTCGAACTACTATCCGCAGATTTTTGCTGCGGTCTGCAAACACTTTAAGGTGAGCGCCGATACGCCGTGGGAGGACTTGCCCCCTCGCGTGCGTCGTGCATTCTTGGATGGCCTGGGCGATACGAAGATCTCGGTCGACTACCAAAAGCTCGACGGACGTCGCAGCCAGTGGGATACCAAGTTTTCGGGCGTTCGCAACATCCTGTACGAACGCTATACCGAGACGACGAACGAGAACACCAAGGCGCGCCTGGAGAAGTACATTCGCGAGGAGCCGTGCTCGACTTGCCACGGCGCTCGTTTGCGCCCTGAGATGCTCGCCGTCACCGTGGGCGGCAAGTCCATTTACGAAGTTTGTTGCCTGTCGTGCCGTGAATCGCTCGAGTTTTTTGAGGGCCTGGAACTCACCGAGCGCCAACAGTTTATCGGTGGCCGTATCGTCAAGGAAATTCTGGAGCGCCTGCGTTTTCTGGTCGATGTTGGACTCGACTATCTGACACTCGATCGCGCCTCGGCGACGCTTTCCGGTGGCGAGGCACAGCGTATTCGCTTGGCAACGCAGATCGGCGCGGGTCTCATGGGCGTGCTCTATATTCTGGACGAGCCCTCGATCGGTCTTCATCAGCGTGACAACGAGCGCCTGATCAAGACGCTCGAGCGCCTGCGCGATATCGGCAATACCGTTATCGTTGTCGAACACGACGAGGATACAATCCGTGCCGCCGACTACGTGATCGACATGGGGCCCGGCGCCGGTGTCAACGGCGGACACGTAGTCGCGGCGGGAACGCCTGCTGATATCATGGCGTGTCCTGAGTCGATGACGGGCGCTTATCTGACCGGCAAACGAATGATTCGGGTGCCTGATGAA
>CABQXG010000050.1 GCA_902468045.1 uncultured Collinsella sp. | reverse complement strand
CAAACGCATCAATTCGTGTAGCCGTCACCAGTTGGGCATCGCGCGCGAGCTCGCCGCTTGGCGCGAGGATCGCGCCGAGCGCCGTAACATCCCGCGCAAGTGGGTCATGTCCGACGACACGCTGCTTGCGCTCGTTAAGCGCAATCCCGTGCGCGTTGAGGAGTTCCGTAGCATTCGCGGTACCGATCAGTTGGGGGAGCGCGACGTGGACGGTGCGCTCATGGCCATCAAGCGCGGCGCGAGCTGCCCGCACGATCGCCTGCCGCTCATGGTGCGCGGGCACCGTCAGATTTCGCCGGAGTTGGAGAGCGTGACGGACCTGATGTATGCGCTCATTCGCCTAGTTGCCGAGCGCTCAGGTGTTGCGACCTCGGTCATTGCCTCGCGCGATGACCTGGCCGACTACATTGAGCATCCCGAGCAGAGCCGCCTGCGCGAAGGTTGGCGCTTTGAGCTTGTGGGCTCGCGCCTGGACGATCTGCTTTCCGGCAATATGGGGTTGACGGTGAAGGACGGCAAAATCGAGCTCCTGTAGGGAAGTCTAGCCGGTTGAGTGGGTAAAATGCCTCCAACGTGTAACTCGACTCGGAGGAATTCGCATGCCTTATTACTATGGATACGGCTTTGGCATCGACCCGCTGTACCTGCTGGTTGTTCTTGTCTGCACGGTGCTTGGCCTTGCCGCACAGAACTATATCAACTCGACGTACAAAACCTGGTCCAAGGTTCGCTCGGACGGCGATACGGGTGCCACAGTCGCTCGCCGCATGCTCGATGCCAACGGTTGTAGCGCCGTGGGTATCAAGGGTGTCGCTGGCGAGCTCACCGACCATTACAACCCGCAGGACAACAACCTGTATCTGTCGGATGCCAACCGTTCGGGCGGTTCGGTCGCAAGCGTTGCCGTCGCCTGCCACGAGGCGGGCCATGCCGCCCAGCGTCAAAGCGGCTATGCCATGATGAAAGTGCGTACCGCCCTCGTGCCGGTCGTCAACTTTACCCAGAACACCTGGACCATCGTGTTACTCTTGGGCCTGTTTATGAACATTGCCGGGCTCACGACCCTCGCGTTGATTTTCTTCTCGTTTAGTGTGCTGTTCCAACTCGTTACGTTGCCTGTCGAGATTGACGCCAGCCGACGTGCTGTGGCGTACATCGAGCAGTCGGGCATGAGCTCCAAGCAGGTCAACGGCGCCAAGAAGGTACTGACGGCAGCCGCGCTTACCTATGTGGCTGCAGCGCTCACTTCGATCATTCAGTTGCTCTACCTTATGGCTCGCTACAACAGAAACTCCAACCGATAACAAATGGGACAGGCAGGCGCCGCGGGGATTCGTGTCCTCGCGGCGCTGTACTATGTGTTGGACTTAATTTCGCACGGGGCCGGAGCCTCTGTGCTCGATAACGAAAGGAGGCTGCGTGGCAGGCTGGAACCTAACCGGTAATGCCGTTTCCGCCGAGTTCGACGGTTCGGACGAGCAAGAGCGCAAGGAGCTCAGCGTGAGCCAGGCGGTGGAGATCGCCGCCGGTGCGCTCGATGCCATTCCGCAGCTGAGCGTCTTGGGCGAGGTCACGGGTTTTCGTGGTCCTAACGCCCGAAGCGGCCACTGCTATTTCCAGATCAAGGACGATTCGGCCGCCGTTGACTGCATCATTTGGAAGGGTGCCTATCTCAAGCGCACGTTCGATCTGCGCGACGGTATGCAGGTGAGCTTTAAGGGCAGCTTCAATCTCTATAAGGCAACGGGCCGCATGAGCTTTGTCGCTCGCTCGTTTTCGCTGGCGGGGGAGGGTCTGCTGCGTCAACAAGTGGCGCAACTGGCCGAAAAGCTACGCCGTGAGGGTCTGATGGACGAAGCGCGCAAGCGCCGCATCCCGGTGTTCTGCTCCCGCGTGGCGGTCGTCACCTCGCTTTCGGGTGCCGTAATCGACGACGTCAAGCGCACATTGCGTCGTCGCAACCCGCTCGTCGAGCTCGTCTGCGTGGGTGCCAAGGTACAAGGCGAGGGTGCGCCGACAGAGCTCATTGAGGGCCTGCGCCGCGCCGCTTCCATTACGCCGGCGCCCGACTGTATTTTGTTGGTGCGCGGCGGCGGCTCTTTTGAGGACCTCATGACCTTTAATGACGAGGAGCTTGCCCGCGCGGTGGCGGCTTGTCCCGTGCCCGTGGTGACCGGCATTGGCCATGAGCCCGATACCTCGATTTGCGACATGGTGAGCGACCGTCGCGCCTCCACGCCTACGGCGGCGGCCGAATCGGTGGCGCCGGCTATGACGGAGTTGGCCGATGTGCTCGAGGCGCGCTATCAACGTCTGGGTGCTGCGATGGCATCGATGATTGGGTCGGCCCAGGTCGACCTGGAGATGCTCGATCAGCGCGGTCGCCGTGCCTGGGATACCTATACGGCTCGCTTGGGCGATGCGCTCGATGCGGCTGCGTGCCGCCCGTGCCTCAACGACCCAACGTTTATGGTTGAGCGTCGCGAGTCTGAGCTTGCCCTGACGGCCGATCGTTTGTCCGGCGCCATAACGCGTTCGGTTGGGGCATTCCGCTCCAACTTTGAGCGTCTGCCCGAGCGTCTGGTTGCAAGCACCTCGGGGCTCGATGGCAAGCGTCACGCGCTCACGCTTGCGAGTTCCCGTCTGGAGCATCAGGGACGCACGATGCTCAGCAAACCCGCGTCCGGCCTGGGTCGTGCGGCAGCCTCGCTCGATGCCCTGTCGCCGCTCAAGGTGCTTGCCCGCGGCTATTCCATCGCGTACAGCGATGATGGTGTGGCTACGAGCGCCAAGACCTTTAAGCCTGGCGACGCCATTCGTGTGCGCATGGCAGACGGCAACGTGGCAGCAACCGTCGATACGGTCGAGTAGACCTCGTTTCACAGTGATAGACCTTTAGGAAAGGAAACAGATATGGCAGAGAAGACCCCGGTCGAGCAGCTTACGTACAAGCAGGCCTCGCAGGAGCTGGAGCTCATCATTCGCAGCCTGGAGTCGGGCGATATGGAGCTCGAGGAGTCGCTCGAGAGCTATACCCGCGGCGTAGAGCTCCTCAAGAGCCTGCGCACCCGCCTGTCCGATGCCGAGCAGAAGGTCTCGGTGCTCCTGAAGGATGTTGACGGCAACGACGTGCTCGCCGACGGCGAAGCCGCCAACACGGACGACAACCTCTCGTTCTAACCATCCCGACCAAATATAATTGCCTTGGTCTGTGAGAAAGGAACCAACCATGTGCGATTGCATCTTCTGCAAAATTGCCAACCACGAGATCCCCTCGACCGTTGTCTATGAGGACGACCAGGTTATCGCCTTCGACGACCTCAATCCCCAGGCGCCGGTCCATACGCTCGTGATTCCCAAGAAACACTACAGTGACATCGCCGACAACGTACCGGCCGAGACCATGGGCGCCATGGCTCACGCCATCCAGGAGGTCGCTAAGGCCAAGGGCTTGGAGGACGGTTTCCGCGTCATCTCCAACAAGGGCGTCAACGCCGGCCAGACCGTCATGCACTTCCACATGCACGTCCTCGGCGGCAAGAACCTGGGCGAGAACCTCATCTGAGGACGCACGGCCCGTCGCCTTGGCTGCCTTTGGAGTAACCTATGCAGTTTTCTCAACTCGAATACCTTCAAGCGGTAGCGAACTACGGCGGCGTGCGCAAAGCGGCTCGCGCCGTTCACGTGAGCCCACAGGCTGTCTCGTCGGCAATTAAGGAACTGGAGTCTGAGTATCAGATCGTTTTGCTCAATCGATCGGCGGGGGAGGCTGTTTTGTCTCCGGCGGGCAGAGAATTTGCGCGTCGTGCACGCGTGATCCTGGCACAAGTCGACGATCTCAAAAAGTACACCCAATCGGGGAACGGTGGCGTTTCGCCCGACGGCCACTTTCGTCTTTACGTCCCCTGTCTTCACGGGCGGGGGCGTCTTTTTTCCGAAAACTGGTACGACTCGTTTGAAAGCTCGCACCCTCAGATTCACCTTGATGTGTGGCATCAGCCAACGGCTACATGCTTTGAATCACTTGTGCTTGGCATTTCGGATGCGGCCATCTCATTTGAGGAACCAAGGGACAGTGTCCTTTCTTCGAAATACTTGGGTGAAAAGGAGCTCAAGGTTCTTTCGTGCCCAGCGGGTCATCAATCTGTGGGTGCTATGACCGTTCGTGAGTTACTGGGCGGCAGGTTAGCTGTTCCCATTAATTTGTCGCCCTGTCTCAATGCGATCAATCAATGCCCCGAAGCTCAGCTGGTTAATTTCCGCTTCCGCGACGTCGAATACGGAAACAGAGCGCAGGCTGAGTTTCTTCAAGCCGGGGGATTGATATTGGGTTTTTCTGGCTCTTCTCTCGCATCAGATGGGTCGGAAGTGAGCGAGTACTCTATTGAAGGTTCGCATGACGTAGCCTTGCCCATCTACTTTTGCTATCGACAAAATGCCTGGACCGATCGACACCAGACGGTATTTCTTCACCTATTGCGTCATCTTGCTTCGTGAGGCCATTTGGCCTCGTGTCGTCAAGTGAATGTTGACGCCTTGTAACGCATGACTGACGGCTTTGCCCTCATGCTTTTCCAAGATTCCGATTTAGATTGTTGACTCTTGGAGGGCGGAGCATGAAAAACCGTACGGTTTTGCTTTATATGACGTTTGTTTTTCTGTCGAACTTCAGCACCATTTTGTATTTTCTGACGGTTTACCTTGAATTCGTCGGATTCTCGATGGTGGCGATTTCTAGCATGATGATTGCATATCAAGTGAGCAAGTTCATCCTTGAAGTTCCCACTGGCTATATTGCCGATAGGTTTGGACGAAAGACAAGTGGTCTCGTTGGCGTCGTGGGGATGCTTGGATACTACGCCGCCCTGCTTCTCGTCCGTTCTCCTCTGCTTTTAATCGGCGCGTTTGCTCTCAAAGGTTTTGCCGCTGCATGTATGAGCGGGTCCATGGAAGCGAATTACATTGACAGCGTCTCTCTGGACCAGCTCGTAAGGCTTAATGTCGTTGAGCGATTTGTTTTCTATGCCTCTTATGCCCTCTCCGCTTGTGTGGGCGGTTTCATTTCGTCCGCTGGCGCGTATCTCATTGGTCTTTTGGCAGATATCATCGCAATGGTGTTGACGTTGGTTGTCGTTGTCTGCATTCCTGAGATGCGAAGAGGGGACACTACAGCGACACCTAAGCGTGGAATTAGCCCGAAGATGATCGGTGCCGCTATTGCGCGTAACGGCATTCTTCGTTCAGCGTTCATCATGGACTGCTCTCAGGCATTTGCTTTCGTCGCCCTGGAAGACTTTTTCTCACTGTTGCTTGCGGGTCGCGGAATGAATGCCGTCGCTTCGGGTGTGATCATTGCGGTCCAGCTTCTTGCCTCGGCCTCCATGGGGCTTATTGTGCCCAGTGTGATTGCTCATGTCGACAAGGGCCGTTTTGCGCGTATTTGCGGCATCGTGCGCCTTTCCCTGGCTGCTCTGTTTTTGATTCCCTTTACTCCGGTCTATTTGCTGCCCGTGTTCTATGTGTTGCAGACGGTCGCCTACTCGTTATTTGCTCCAATTAAATACTCAATTTTTCAAAATGCTGTCGATTCATCGATGCGATGTTCACTGATTTCGGTTCAAAGCCAGATGGTGGCGGTGGGTGCTGTTCTTTTCTATCTGCTCAACTCTGTGCTGAGTAGCGTTGCGGGCATTCGAGTCGTATTGCTTGTTGCGCTCGGGATTTCTTCCCTGGTGTATATCCCCGCGCTATTTCGTCTTACAAGTCAAAGGCCATGAGTATTTAGGCACCGATAACTTATATATCAACGCAATAAACCCGAGCCCGAGGGCGTTTGGGTTTATTATTGAAGCGTATGTAACCTGGCGGCGCCACACCGCCTGTTAGTAGGGAGACACATGAACGTTCTGGTCGTCAACGCGGGATCTTCGACCCTTAAGTATCAGGTCATCGACACCAAGTCCCATAAGGTGTCCGCAAAGGGCTCCTGCGAGCGCGTCTGCTTTACCGGTGGTACCTTCACCCATGCCGCCAATGGCTCCAAGAAGGTGACCGAGAACATCGAGTTCCCCGACCACAAGGTCGCCATCGAGGTCGTCCTGAAGGACCTTGATGCCAACGGCGTCAAGATCGAGGGCATCGGCCACCGTATCGTTCAGGGTGGCTGGTACTTCGGCGATTCCTCCCTCGTCGACGAGGACGTCCTCGCCAAGATTCGCGAGGTCGCCCCGCTGGCGCCGCTGCACAACAACCCCGAGGCCAACGTTATCGAGTACTGCCTGGAGCAGTATCCCGATCTGCCCAACGTTACGGTCTACGACACCGCTTTCCACTTCAACATGCCCGAGGTCGCCAAGACCTACGCCCTTCCCAAGGATGTTTGCGACAAGCTGCACATCCGTAAGTACGGCGCCCACGGCACCAGCTACCGTTACATCTCCAAGAAGGTCGCCGAGATGACCAACGGCGAGGCTCGCAAGGTCGTCGTGTGCCATATCGGCTCCGGCGCTTCCCTGTGCGCCATCGAGGACGGCAAGTGCATGGACACCACCATGGGCCTCACCCCGCTCGACGGCGTCATGATGGGCACCCGCTGCGGCTCCATCGACCCGGCTACCGTGTGCTACCTGCAGCGCGAGGGTGGCTACACCTTCGACGAGGTCGACGAGATGATGAACAAGAAGTCCGGCCTTTTGGCTGTGACCGGCGGCAAGACCAACGACTGCCGCAACGTCGAGGAGCTCGCCGCCGCTGGTGACCCCGATGCTCAGCTCGCCTTCGACATGTTTGTCTACAAGATTGCCGCCAAGGCTGCCGAGATGGCTACTTCTATGTGCGGTATGGACACCCTGGTCTTTACTGCCGGCATCGGCGAGCACGCTCCGGCTGTCCGCGCTGGCGTGGCCGACCGTCTGGCCTTTATGGGCGTCAAGATGGATCACGCCCGTAATGCCCTGCGTGGCGACGGCGCTTGGTGCCTGTCCGCCAAGGATTCCAAGGTCAAGATTTTCGTCATCCCCACGGACGAGGAGTTCATGATCGCTTCCGACGTCGAGCGCATCGTCAACGGCAAATAATTGCAAGAGGGGAGGGGCTGGACGACCGAGCGCCGTTCGGCCCCTCTTTTGTGCTCGTTGGGCGATATGCCTGATAGCTATTTATCAAGTTGTGATAACTTCTTATTAAAATGCGGCCGCCTTAAGGGGTCTGCGTCGACCGTATTGCACTGCAAAGGAGTCTCATGAACGTACTTGTTGTTAACGCCGGCAGCTCAAGCCTCAAATACCAGCTTTTGGATACCGATACTCGCGAGGTTTTCGCCAAGGGCAACTGCGAACGTATCGGTTCGGACATGGGCATCT
Organism: uncultured Collinsella sp.; assembly: GCA_902468045.1. Taxonomy (GTDB): domain Bacteria; phylum Actinomycetota; class Coriobacteriia; order Coriobacteriales; family Coriobacteriaceae; genus Collinsella. The sequence goes on along the minus strand of CABQXG010000050.1, from coordinate 587 downwards.
TTGGCCACTCCGAGAACGGTGGCGCCAAGCAGACCGAGGAGGTCCCCTTCCCGGATCATCGTTCGGCTATCGCGCGTGTGCTCGAGGAGCTCGAGAAGACCGACTTTACGATTGATGGCATTGGGCATCGCATCGTTCAGGGCGGCTGGCACTTCGATGATTCCGCAGTTGTCGATGACGAGGTTATGGCCAAGATTCTCGAGGTGGCACCGCTTGCTCCGCTGCACAACTACGGCGAGGCCGCAGCAATCGAGTATTGCCGCGAGAAGTATCCGGAGCTGCCCAACGTCGCCGTCTTCGATACCTCGTTCCACATGACCATGCCCGAGGTCGCCTACACCTACGCGCTGCCCAAGGACGTGTGCGACAAGTACCACGTGCGCAAGTACGGCGCACACGGTACGAGCCACCGCTACGAGTGGATGATGGCCAAGGAGATCCTGGGCTCGCGCTGCCACCGTCTGCTTTCGTGCCATCTGGGCAACGGCGCTTCGCTCGCCGCCATCGAGGACGGCGTGTGCCGCGATACCACGATGGGCCTCACGCCGCTCGACGGCCTGATGATGGGTACCCGTTGCGGCTCCATC
>CABQXG010000049.1 GCA_902468045.1 uncultured Collinsella sp. | reverse complement strand
ACGAGCGCCAGCGAGCCACAGGTCGTAAAGCCCGCGCTCTGCACGCAACTCACGTCGGTCACGCAGGGAATCTCAAAGGCTCCGGCAAGCTCGGGACCAATCTGGGCCGTATCGCCATCCACCGCCATCTTGCCGCAGATGAGCAGGTCGAAGTCCTCGTCGAGCGCCTCGATGCCGCACTTGAGGGCATAGGTGGTTGCCAGTGTATCGGCACCTGCAAAGGCACGATCGGTCAGCAGCAGCGCGTCGTCGGCACCTCGAGCGATGCAGTCGCGCAGCAGCGACTCGGTCGCGGGGATGCCCATCGACACCACCGTTACGCGCACGTCCATGCCAAAGCCGATAAAGTCGTCTTTCAGCGCCAGCGCGCATTCCAAAGCGCTCGCATCAAAGGGATTAATGACCGCCTGCTTGCCATCGCGCACGATGGTATTGGTCTTGGGGTCCATCTTGACCTCGGTGCTGCCCGGCACGGCCTTGACGCACACCACCATATGGAAATCGCTCATCTTCACGCGCCCCCTTTCTGGACGAGCTCATCCAAGAGCTTCTCCGAAAACAGGTTGCCGCGACCCAGCTGCCCGTCGGGATCGAGCTGGAGCTTGAGCCGCGCCGACTCGACCATGGCCTCGTGACCGTACATCGTCTCTAAGAAGCCCGCCTTGATCTTGCCGACGCCGTGCTCGGCAGAAACGGCACCGCCCATAGCCGTTACCTCCGCAGCCCACTGGGCAAACAGCTCGCCACCGCGACGGTAGTCCTGCGCATCGCGCGGCAGGATGTTCACATGCAGATGGTTGTTACCGATGTGCCCCCAGGCAGCAGATTCAAGCCCGCTTTCGGCCAGTGTGCGGCGATAGAGGGCCACGACATCGGCAAGGCGTGCATTGGGCACCGACATATCCGAACCCAGTTTGGTGATGGTGGGATCCGTGCGGCGACGCTCGTCGATAAGCATGTTGACGCTCTCGGGCACCGCGTGGCGGAAGAACCGCTGGCACTCGCGATCGACCTCGGTGCGCGCGACCCATGTCGCATCGCCGCGGCCACCCGCAAACTCGAGCACCCATCCCAGGTGGTACAGTTCCTCGGTCGCCCGGGCCTCGTCATCGCAGTCGAGCTCCACGTAGACACAGACCTTGGCCTCTTTGTCGAGCGCCGGCAGCGAGGCAAACGCCGTCGACTGCTCGCACTGGCGACGTAGAATATCCAGGGCGCCAGCGTCGAAGTACTCGATGGCAGCCGCATGGGACAGGACGGGGCGCACGGAATCGGTAAAGGACACGGCCTTGTCTTCGCTATCGAAAAAGCAGCTCACACCCCAAACGACCGCAGGCGCCGCCTGCAGGGCAATCTCGAGCTCGGTGATAACGCCGAGCGTGCCGCAAGCACCGATAAAGAGGTCGATGGCGTCCATTTCGTCCGCAACGAAATAGCCTGAGGCATTTTTTGTCTTGGGCATGGTATATCCGGGAAGATCGAGTTCGAGTGTACGGCCCGCTGCCGTCACGAGCGACAGGTGACGGCCCTGGGCAAAAGCCTCGCCGCGCTGAAGCTCAAGAAAATCGCCATCAGCCAGCGCGACGTGGAGTCCCGTGATATGTGGGCGCATGGGGCCGTAGGCGTAGCTGCGGGCACCGGAGGCGTTACATGCCGCCATGCCGCCCAGACAGGCAGACGCCTCGGTGGGATCGGTGGGAAAAAACTGCTCGGGGGCCTCTTGAAACTCCTCGTAGGCCTTAAGCGATGCCTGGTCCCAACCAGCGGTCGGCAGCACCTTCTTGCTCAGCTGCTTGCGCAGCTCCGAGAGCACAACGCCCGGCTCCACGCGCAGCAGAAATTGGCCTTGTTCATCGCGGCGAAGGCCCAAGTAGCGATTCATGCGGGAAGTATTGAGAATGTGACCGCCATGAGGCACGGCGCCGGCGGCAAGACCGGTCCGGGCGCCCTGAACCGTCACCGGGACACGCTCGGCATGGAGCTTTTTCAAAATGGCGCGGACCTCGTCTTCCGTTGTCGGAAACGAGATGCTCGAGGCCTCGCCCGATGTGCGAGACTCATCGCGACCATACTCTTCGAACTCGTCGGTGAAGGGTTTAATGGTTGCAGACACGCGAACTCCCCCTTTAGCTAACTACAGTGTTTGCAGGGAGATGTTACCGCATCGTTTCGTCGACGTGTTCGAGACCGTCTCCATAATTGGCGATTTTTACGTTCGTGCAATTCGGCGAGCGGCTTGATTTCCTCGGCAGACGATGCTTTTGACACATATGGCCCCGCCGTCGCCGATCGCGCGATTGTCGCTCGAAAAAAGTTGGAGTATTTTTTTGCCGCCTTTTACCTGCGGAGATGCCAATCCGTCAAGCATTTGGTCAGAAATTGGTCAAGTAGCGGCTGATACGGTCGGCGTCGACAGCCAAAACCGATAGAAGTTTTGGCCCCAGAAGCAGGGAGGTTCCCATGGCATATTACTGGCCCCAGTACGGCATCGCCATCGAAGTCGACGACGATCCCCATCTCCTGCCTTTCGACGAAGAGGCATTCCCCGATACGACGGTCTACCACGTTACCACCGATGTGATCTGCGACCCCGAGTCGTTCTCGGCGCTCGCCCACCACATCGCGCATATCCACGACATCGAGCTCCCTCCCGACTTCGAAGAGCTCGTCTACTCGCGCCGCCTGATGCTCCACATGCTCTTTGGAGCGAATCCGTCCACCTTTGCGCGTGTCTATGCCGCCAAGGATGCCGCATGAGCGCGAAGAAGCCACCCCACTTTGCAGGCCTGGGGCATCGCAAGAAGCTCATCGTTGCCTGCCTGGCCATCGTCTGCGCCCTTGTCGCCGTAGGACTATACGCTTGGCAGTCGCAGCCCGTACCCGAGGCGGGCGCTTCGGTTACGACGGCGGAGGGCAAAACGCGTCAGGAAATCCAAGATGAGCTCGACGCCATCGTCCGCGACAACATGATGACGATTTCGGTCGCACCGGTCGCTCAGCTGCAGGAGGACGGCAAGCTGCGCGTCAACGTCCAAAACGTCCAAGACAATAAATTTCCCCAGCGATTCCGCGTCATCCAAAACGACGAGACCATGTACGAATCCGGTGTGGTCGAGACCGGCAAGACAATCGAGACGTGCCCCGCCGGCGACATCAAAGAAGGCGAGGCGTACATCGAGATCCAGGCACTCGATGCAAAGACCCTCGACAGCCACGGCAATCCGACACGTGTCAAGGTACGGGTTGAGCAAGCCGAGAACTAGCTTTCCGGCCGACGCGGCACCGCACGCAATTCACCAGCATTCGTCCAATCATCGCGGGGACGGCCCGCGGCGAATAGAAAGGAACGACCATGGACATCACCAGGAACATGAACGGAGCCAGAGCGCTCGTCGTGGGCGCAGGGCTCGCGCTCGCGCTCGCAATGGGCGCCGCCCCGACGCCAGCTATGGCAGCCGGACGCGTTGGAACCACGAAAGTAATGGTCAGGACCGAGATCGACAACGTTGAGTTCAAAGTTCCGACGGTTATTCCCTTCGTCGCCAAGGCCGACGGCACGCTTCAGGGCCCCTCAGAAGACGCGACCACCATCGACAATCATTCGGCCTACGGCATCCATGTCACCAACATGAAGATCGACGCCATGAACACCTGGACCATTGCTGCCGACGCCAAGGCCGGAACCGCACAGAACTCCATCGACTTTAAGGTCGGCCCCGACGGCGCACTCCAGAACGCCAGCGCCGCAATGCAAGGGACGGGCCTCGATCTTTCCAAGAACGCAGCCTTCGACATGGGCTACCAGGGCATTGCCGGCGGCACGGACAAAATTAAGCTCAAGACAAGCGGAAACGTCGCCCGCGTCACGCGCGACATCTTCCGCGTAACCGGCGAAGGCGATCAGGTTGCAACGATCACCTGGACGGTCGAGCCCGGTGCGCACACGGCATAAGGCCGTCGCCCTGGCCGCCGCCGTCAGCATCCTAGCGTTTGGACCAGCCATGGCCTTTGCCCAGCAAGAACAGGCTCAGGCCGCCACGCAAGTGACGGTCGACCTCTCGGAGCTCGACCGCGGCGACCGCGAGGAACCGTTGGCGCAGACAGGCGACAGACGATGGCTCTTGGCAGCAGGCGCCACAGCAGCAGGCGCGGGAACCGCCGGCCTCGGTCTGCACATCAAACGCAGCCAGAAACAAAACACGGACAGACCGCACTAAATTAGCTAAGGAGACCCCATGGCATCGAAGAACCTTTTGCCCGTCGTCGCACTCTGCGGCGCGCTCGCAACCGGAACGCCTGTCGCCGCTTGGGCGACTCCCGTCATGGCAGACTCCTTACCAGCAGCCCTAAGTTCCGCACCAAATCCGTCGAGCGCCATTGCGTGCGAGCGTTTTTCGATCGCACAGGCCGCAATCTCGACTTCGGGATGCCTTCGTCGTAATGCGGACGGCTCGATAGTCGTGGATATCAATCGTTCGAACAAGGCAAACGACTCCCAGGCGGGGTGCGCCGTCTGCACGTGGCGCTCGGTTGTGCTCGATGCAGATGGCGATCCATGCAATTTAGAGCTGCGCATCGACATCGCTTCGATCGATGACTCGGCGAACGGAGCGAAGGTCGCCTTCGACGGTACGTTTTTCGAGAAAGGAGGCAGTATATGTCTGGGCTGCGCCGCCGCGAATGCAGACGATGCGCAGCCCACCCTCTCGTTCACGGCATCGTTGCGGCTGACCAAAGCCGGCACCGATGCCATCGCGGCGGGAGAAGCGTCCCTGCTGTTCTACGCCGTCAGTACCAAAGACACAGACGCTCATTTCGAGAAGCCAGCCGGATCACTCAGCCTTACACGAGGGATAGAGGCAGGCCCTATTGAAATCGATGCCCACGCGCAAAGCAGGCAACGCATTCTTGCCGACCCGGCGCTTCTCGAAATGGAGTGGAACGGATCCGGAGCCATCGGAATTCTCCCCTCCGCGCTTGACGCCAAGACGCTCCCCCCAAACGACGAACCCATCAACGCAACCATACAAGAAGAGAGCGCGGATAAAGAAGCAGGTGCGGGCGACACGCCGTCGCCGACAAACAACGTCCCAGCTTCTTTCGAAGCGCCGAATGAGCCCGCTGCCGATCCAAACGATCCCGAGCTCGCGGACAGTCTGGGGCTTGCTGATCCTCAAGAGATCGATGAAGGTAACTGCTGCGTGCTTGCCGCGCTCGACCACACAGAGGTCATCGACGCTGCGAACATTGAAGTTGCCGTCGCCAATCAGCCCGTCCGCAAGTCGGCTATCATCGCATTTCCTGAATCCATCGAAGTCGTCTTTTTGCCATCGGGCGAGGTCGTGGCCCCAACACTGCTCACCTTGTTGGGCGCCAAGAATACTCGAAACGAAATTAAAAAGGTCACGGTTGTCGACCCTGCAACCACCGCCAAGCTGCGTCTATACGCCGTTGCTCCAGACGGAGGCAAGACCTTAGAATTCGATGGTGACACACTCCTAGCCTGGCGACGTCTGGACATTATGCAAGACGTCTCGTATCAGATCGAACTCGAAGGGTTTGATCGTGCCCGCGATGCCAATATCATCGCCGCGGCTATTGAATCCCCACAGCGGCTTATGACACTGCGCTTTGACTACTATCCCTATGTCCCGACAACCACCTGAGGCTTAAATGCTGCGCATCATTCCTAATACCACTTATATAACGTATTAGATGGGTCGCGATGTGCCTCGCATTTCGTTCTGCTACGATTGCCACGTTGGCATCAATACAGGAGGGCTCATGCCGGGCTTGGGAACAATCATCAACGTTGTGCTTTTAGTTGCGGGCGGTCTTTTGGGATTAGCGGGCGGCCGCTTCATTACACCGCGCATCCAAGACACGCTCATGAAAGCATCGGGGCTGTGCGTCCTGTTTATCGGCCTGGGCGGCACCATGCAAAAGATGCTCATCATCGATGGAAAGGCACTAGCGACCACCGGTACCACCATGCTCATCGTCTCGTTCGCCCTCGGCTCGCTCATCGGCGAGGCCGTCAACTTGGAGGCCGCCATCGAGAACCTTGGCGAATGGCTCAAGCGCAAGACTGGCAGTGAGGGTGATAACGGGTTCACCAACGCTTTTGTCTCGACTTCACTCACCGTGTGCATCGGCGCCATGGCCATTGTGGGATCGATCCAGGACGGCCTGCTCGGCGACTGGTCAACGCTTGCTCTCAAGGGCGCACTGGACTGCATCATCGTCTGCACCATGACGGCGTCGCTCGGCCGCGGCTGCATTTTCTCCGCCCTGCCCGTCGCCGTGTTCCAGGGGACGATCACGCTGTTTGCCGGCGCACTCTCCCCCATCATGACCACGGCAGCCCTCGACAGCCTTTCGCTCGTAGGCTCCATGCTCATCTTCTGCGTCGGCGTCAACCTCATCCGTCCTCAGACCTTCCGCACGGCCAATATGCTCCCCTCCGTTGTCATAGCCGTCATCTACGCCCTCCTGTTCTAAATCTATCTACGCAGCGGTATCTCGAACATCTGTTTGATGCTGTGCTATGATATGAGGTCACCGTAGCTGCGTTCGAGAGGAGGAGCGGTGGCCGACCAGGACATCAAGATGCTCATCGAGCGCATTATGGCCGAGGCCCGGACCCATCAGTCCGCCCGCTTCTCACATGAGGTCTACGCAGACGAGCCGATTCTCAAGACCGGCCGACAGATGCAGAACTTCCTCCCCGACCAGTACCGTAAAATGCGCGAGATATCGCGCTGGCAGGATGACCCCAAGGGCGGCGCGGGCCGTTGGCTTTCGGAAGCCGAGCTTTTCTACCGCCAAGGCCTGCTGATGGCCGACTTTGAAGACGACTGCCCCTACAACGGCACCTTTAAGTCGTACTTTCCCACCTACAACGCCATGAGCGATCGACAGTTGCGCGGCTACTTTACTTGGCGTGCCCAAGTGCGTCGCGGAACCGTCGAGGAAACGTCTACGTCCTTTGCCTTTCTGTATCTCTATGAGCTGATTTGCGGCATTGGCGTAGATGACCCGCTCGATGGTTTTAACAAGATCAAGGCTTTTTGGGATGTCTATCGCGCCTTCGAGCCCGGCATCGACCGATTTGCACGCGTGTGGCTGCAGGATTACACCGTGTTCCACGGGCTCGACCCCAAGCTGCTTTGCGACTCTAAAACCGTCATGTTCGATAACGCCCTTATCGAGCTGCGGCGCGCGGCACGAGACCTTGTACCGGCACCGGCACCGTCCGACCAGAACCCTAAGCGCAAAACCTCCGAGCCCACGCACCCCCTTCCGCCCGATGAGGTGCGCGAGGAGCGACTCATGGCCGCCATCAACGCCCTCTCCACGTACAACCTAAGTAACTCGCGGCTCGACCGCAGCCACCACCGCGATCTGCGCCACGTGGCGTGCGCCGTGTATGTCCGTATGGCGCGCTACTATGACACGCACCGAAAGACCGACATCGTGGCGAGCTTATTTGGGGAGGAGACGGCCATGCCCTACACCATGTTTGCCTCGGCCGTATTCTTTGCGCCCGAGCGCCACGATGACTGCGAATACCGCTTGGATCCCATCCATATCTACCGTTGCCAAAACGGCTTTTGGGAATGCATGCGTATCCACGGTAGTAGGCAAAAGAGCAGCAAGCTCGGTGAAATGATGCGCGCCTGCGACCAACGCCTGCGCCTGGCGCTGGACCCCGCCCATCCCCTTAAGGAAGAAAAGGTCCCCAAATATCTGGCCAAGATTATCGATGACGAGATTGTGGCATGGCTTTCGTGGGACGCCGCACACCAGCCCGTCAAGATCGATATCGATCTGAGTCAGCTGGGGCACATTCGGAGCGCCGCTGCGCAAACGCGCGAAGCGCTTTTGATCGACGAGGAACGCGAGGACGGCGCGTCCGCAGAAGCCGAGGCAGCGGACTCAGGGCAACCGGAAGCCGAGCCCGTAACCGACGCGATTGTCGAACCGGTCGTGACACCCATTCGGCAGGACTTGACCGACGAGCCGACCATATCCACCGAACAGTTTGGTGTCGTGGCACCGCTTCTCGCGCCGACGCCCGCGTTCGCAGCTGCTGCGCCCG
>CABQXG010000048.1 GCA_902468045.1 uncultured Collinsella sp. | reverse complement strand
TTGAGGGCGGCGAAGGGGTACTTCAGGTGGATGGTGACGGTCTTGTCGTCCTTGGCCTCGACGGAGTCGACGAAGGTGTAGAACTGCGCGAAGAGGGAGCCCTCCGCGGTGGCCTTGCCGTAGGCGGCCACAACGTCGGCGGCCGTCACGTCGGTACCGTCGGAGAACTTCGCGCCGTCACGGAGGCTGATCTCGTATTCAGTGTCGGACACCTTCACGGGATCGCCGGCGGCCAGGGCGGGGCTGACCGAGTAGTTGGTGCGATCCAGGCGGTACAGGCCCTCGAGGACCTGCCAGTTGCTGCCCATGGCCAGCGCGGAGCTGGTCAGCGGGCCGTAGTCGGTGGTGGTGTAGGCGGGGCCAACATTGAGTTCACTGCTGCCACCGGTTGCAGTCGATCCGGCATCACCGCCGCCACCACAGGCGGTCAGGATCATCGCGGCAGCTGCGGTCAGCGCAGCGCCGGTTGCGAAGTGTTTACGCATTCGCATGTTCTCGCTCCTCATCTTCGAGAATTGGGACGTGCGGTTCTTTTGTTCCGCTCGCTATACTGATTCTATGTTGTCAGACAAATTAGTGCAAGCGATATCACCCCAATCGCCATCAACAACCGATCAGAACCGACGCGTATCAGCACCGATTGACTCAAGATCCTCGGTAACGATGGATGCGATCAAGTCCTATATTTTGCGACATGGATTACATCCTGGCGACCGCCTCCCCGCCGAATCGACACTGTGCGCCGACCTCGGCGTTTCGCGTTCGTCCGTGCGAGAAGCGCTCCGACGCCTCCAAGCGCTGGACATCGTGACAGTTCGTCAGGGTTCAGGGTCATACGTCGGCGAGATGTCGATGCAGCCGCTCGTCGAGACACTCGTCCTGCGCGCCGCACTCGATGAGATCAACGGAGCTCAATCCCTGCATGCGATCATCGACACGCGACGGGCACTCGACCTCGGAATCGCCGTTCCCCTCACGCGTGCCATGAAGGGCACGACGAACCCCCACCTGTGGGAGCTCGTCGAGGCGATGACTCAGTACGCACAGTCGGGGTCAACCTACCTGGAGCAGGACATCGCCTTCCACTCCGGCCTGCTGGCCTACGTGGACAACGAACTCATGCACCAGCTGGTGGCCGCCATGTGGCTGGTCCACCAGAGCGTCACCCCGCAGCTGGCCGCAGCGTCGCGCCAGGAAATGGAAGTCACCGCAGAGGCCCACGCGGCCATCCTGCGGGCGTGTGAGGCCGGCGACCTGGTGGCGTACACCGCCGCCGTCGAGGCACACTACGCCCCGCTCCTGTCGATCATCGAAGGTCGCTAGAGCGCACAGAAAAATCCCGGAGCGTCGTGGGGGCACACGCACCGGGATTTTCTGTATCTGTTCACAGGGAGACTGCCGCCTCCCAGAGGCCTCGGTCACGCTCGAAGACCACCACGGCCTCGTCCCCCGTGAAGGCGACATCGCTGTAACCGAAGGCGCCATCTCCCAAGGAGGAGACCACCTCGGCGCGTACCTCACCCTCCCACGGCGGGGTGAGGCGCAGGATCTCGCCACCCGCGCGAGCGTCGCGGCGCCCGGGGTGCACGAACAGATCCGCGATCATGCGCGCGTTGCAGCCGGGGTCCTCCAGCTCCCAGAGGTACGCGCCCTCCCAGGTGCGCCCATCACCCCACGCGAGGCAGCGGGCACCAGAACCCCTGCCTTCGAAACCCTGGATGCGACAGTTCGCGACGAGGCGGCCATCCCACGCGCTCAGAGTCGTCTCATCGAGGAGCACTCCCGCCTCGCCGACGAGGGGCTCCGCAGCACCCACCATTCGCCCTCCGCGCGCGTACACGACGCGCACGTGCGTCTCGTCTCCCGTCCGCACGACGTAGGGCAGGGCGACCGCGCCATCCACCGCGACGGTGCCGCCCGAGGTCGCAAACAGGGCATCAGCCCCCGTGAGCGCGTAGAGCTCATCCGTCATGTCCACATAGGACAGGTCCTCGGGGCCACTCCCCCACGCCCACCAGGCGCGCAGGCGCTCACCGTCCGCGCGCGAATCCATGTAGCCCACGCGCCCATCCGTCGATGCGAAGGCCAGATGCATAAGACCGTCACCATCGACGCCGACGCACGTATCCGAAGAAACGGACGGACCGCCGAGCGGAAGCGGGCGCGGCTCACTCCACCGCCCCTCGTCCGCGCGCTCCATCCAGCAGATACGATTCGGGTTGGGCAGGTCCGACGCCATCGTCAGCCCATTAAAGTCAGATCCCGTGCCCGAGGCCGGGGCGGGACGCTCGTCAAAGAACAGGATCACGCGCCCGTCCTTGAGCGTCACGAGGCCGGGGATGCGCGCCTCGCCCGCGCCCTTCGGGGCGACGAGGCAGCGCGAAGCGGGAGAATCAGTCATGTGTTCAGGATAACATAGGTGTCCCAGCGCACATACAAAGAACCCCGGGGAACCAGGTTCCTCGGGGCTCTGAGATGGAAACCGTCAGCGGGTCTCGCGGTGCGTCGTCGACTTGTGGCAACGCGGGCAGTACTTCGCCAGCTCGAGACGATCCGGCGTGTTACGACGGTTCTTCTTGGTGATGTAGTTGCGCTCCTTGCACTCCGAGCAGGCCAGAGTGATCTTGGGGCGAACGTCGGCGGACTTGCTAGCCACGTTGTACTCCTCTTGTTTGATCCTCGAGCAGCCCTTGAGTGGCGCTGCAACGAACCTTGCGTAGCGGGGGAGGGACTCGAACCCTCGACCTACGGGACCACAACCCGTCGCTCTAGCCAACTGAGCTACACCCACCGTGTCCTGTGCGCTTCGCGCTCGACTATTATTGCAAGGAACGCCACGCGATGCAAGCCCCAATTTTCAAGAATTTTGAAAAGAGTTTTTCGAGCGCGTTTCGAGCAATTCCCACCGGTTCCATAGGAGTAAACTTGCCCCACTGCAAATCCTCGAAAGGACCGGCATGAAAGAACTCTCCAACCGCACGGCAACATTTACCGATTCGGTCATCCGCCGCATGACACGCATCTCCAATAATTACGATGCCGTCAACCTGTCGCAGGGCTTCCCCGACTTCGATCCTCCGGCGCAGCTGCTCAACAGCCTGAGCACCATCGCCGCCGACCCCAAGCCGCTCTACCACCAGTACTCCATTACCTGGGGCTCCCAGGCCATGCGCGAGGCGCTCGCCGCCAAACAGGAGCACTTTATGGGCATGCCGATCGACCCCAACCAGAATATCGTGGTCACCTGCGGCTCCACCGAGGCCATGATGGCCGCCATGATGACGGTTACGAACCCCGGAGACAAGGTCGTCATCTTCTCGCCGTTCTACGAGAACTACGGCGCTGACACCATTCTCTCGGGTGCCGAGCCCATCTATGTGCCGCTCAACCCGCCCACGTTCGACTTTGACCGCGAGACGCTCGAGGCAGCCTTCCGCGGCAACGACCCCAAGGCCATCGTCCTGTGCAACCCTTCCAACCCTTGCGGCAAGGTCTTTACGCGCGAGGAGCTCACCTTCATCGCCGACCTCTGCAAAAAGTACGACGCCTACTGCATTACCGACGAGGTATACGAGCACATCGTCTACGCGCCCCACGAGCACGTCTATATGGCCACGCTGCCCGGCATGTTCGAGCGAACCATCAGCTGCAGCTCGCTGTCTAAGACGTACTCCATCACCGGTTGGCGCCTGGGCTACACCATCGCCCCGGCCCAGATCACCGAGCGTATCAAGAAGGTCCACGACTTTCTCACCGTGGGTGCCGCCGCTCCCCTGCAGGAAGCCGTTGTCACCGCCCTCAACTTCGACGACAGCTATTACGATGAGGTCCTCGACCTCTACACCGCCAAACGCGACTTGTTCTGCCAGGGGCTCGATAGCATCGGTCTTGAGCATAACGTGCCGCAGGGCGCCTACTACGTCATGATGGACATCTCTGAGTTTGGCTATGACAGCGACCTCGAATTCTGCGAGGACCTCGCATCCAAGGTGGGCGTGGGCGCCGTGCCCGGCTCGAGCTTCTTCCGCGAGCCCGTCAACCATCTGATTCGTTTCCACTTTGCCAAGCGGGATGAGACGCTTAACGCGGCACTGGAGAACCTCAAGTCGCTACGTGATAAAATCAAGCCGCGCGGGTAAGGACGGCCCGGCAACTAAAGCAACCAAAGAAGCCCCGCACCGCCCGCCACGTTGCGAGGCTTCTTTTTATAGCGCTTTCTTAAATGGTTTAGAGCCCTATACTTTAGTCACGGAGCAACTCGTCCCAGAGAGAGGAATACTATGGCAGAACAGCAGCTTATCGGAGCGCTCGAGGCCGGCGGCACCAAGATGGTCTGCGCCACGGGCTATGCAGACGGTACGGTCCTGGAGCGTGAGCAGATCGCGACCACGACCCCGCAGGAGACCGTTGAGGCCGTCAATGCATGGTTTGCCGACAAGGGCATCGCCGCGCTGGGCATCGGCGCCTTTGGCCCCACCGCAGTCAACCCTGCCTCGCCCCAATACGGCAAGATCCTGGAGACGCCCAAAACGGCATGGCGCTACTTTGACCTGCTGGGCACTATCCAAAACGAGCTCAATATCCCCTGCGGCTACGACACCGACGTCAACGTCGCCTGCCTGGGCGAGGTCACCTTTGGTTGCGCCCAGGGCCTCACTGACGTTGTGTATCTGACCATCGGCACCGGCGTGGGCGCCGGCGTGCTCTCGGGCGGTAAGCTCGTACACGGCATGATGCATCCCGAGGCCGGCCACATCCTGGTCACGCGCGACCCGCGCGACACCATTGGCGAGCACAGCGCCTGCCCCTTCCACGACAATTGCCTCGAGGGTCTCATCGCCGGCCCCGGCGTTAAAAAGCGCTGGGATGGCAAGAGCGCCGGAGACATGGCCGATGACCCGGAGGCCATGGACCTGCTCGCAGGCTATCTGGCACAGGCGCTCATGACCTACACGCTGTGCTACGCGCCGCAAAAGATCATCATCGGTGGCGGCGTGGCCGACCACACCCCCATCGTGCCGCTCGCGCGCAAGAAGTGCGCCGAGATGCTCAACGGTTATATCGTCACGCCCGAGGTCAACGACATCGATACCTATATTGTCAACAACAGCCTTGAGGGCAAGCAGGGCATCATGGGCTGCCTGGCCCTGGGCGCGCAGGCGCTTCAGTAACAGACGCACCCACAGGGCGTGGCGCGCCCGGCAAATCCAACCTACGGAGCGACGCCACCACGCCCTATATAAGCCCTCTAATAAAAAAGGCCGCCTAGCACCAAGCATACGTCCTAGGCGGCCTTTTTGGCACATATGAGCGATCGTAGTAGATATCGGAGCACAACGCCCGTTGCCGCTCCACAGCAGTCGATCATCACATCGGTGATCATGCCGGCGCGTCCCGGCACAAAGAGCTGAATCGTCTCGTCGATCGAAGGAATCAGCAGCAGAAACACCGCCGTGGGCAGCAGCACGTCAAAGGTGCGCCGGCCCTCAAAATCAAAGGCGTGCGTTGCCAAGATGCCGAGCACCATATACTCGGTAAAATGCGCGCACTTGCGAACAACAAAGTTGGTCACCCATTCATATGGAAGTCCCACGCCGTGCAGGAAACCGCGGATAGCTTCCATGACCGTTAGGCTCAGCGAGCCCGACCCCGAGCCGGGAACCAGCGAATTGCCCCAGATCAAGAGCGCCATCAGGCAGGTCACGACCGCCCATTTTCGATTGATCTTAACCATGCAGAAGTTATGCCTCCGCGCGGAGCGGCGCGAAGCTGGCGGTACCGCCCTCGATAACGCTCAGGTAGGCACGGCCCGTACGCTTGGCGGTAGAGGACTGCAGGCGCTCGATCTCCTCCTCGAGGATCTGATTGACGCGCTCGTGACGACGGTTTTCCATAATGCCGGCGGCAATAGCCTCGGCCCGCTCGATGCTCTCGCGCGAGATACGGGCAGTATCCTCGGGGAGCACAGCGCTGTGACGGCCGACATAGGCGGGGGCAGCAGGCTGAGGGGCAGCGACGGGAGCGGGGGCTGCAACAGGAGCAGGCTCGTCAATCTCATCCAGAATCGCGGTGGCGGCGGCCCACATGTCCTCGTGGCCCGAGTAATCAGCCATGGGGACATCAACCTCGAGTGAGGCATCCGGAAGGTCGCCGGTGTCGATGCGATCTTGGGCATCAATCGATGCGGTGATGGCTGCAGGCTCATCGAGGTCATCGAAATCGATATCCGCGGCACCGGAGATGATAGGCATGCTGGCGAGGTTTACATTGTACGGCGCAGCCTCAGCCGCCTGCTGCTGGGCAGGAGCGCCCCACAGCGAGCTTTCGGCGGCACGGCGGGCGGCAACGGCCTCCTCGTCCGCGGCCATGGCTTCATCAACGTACGAATTGTCGGCAGAAGCGTTCGCGTCCGCCGAGGTAGCGCTGTAGGCGTTATTGGCTGCCGCGTTGGCGACGAGTGCCACGAAAGCCGCCGTGCTGCCCGCAGGGGCGGCCTGGGAGCCAGACACGGCGCGTGCCGCGGCGGCGATGTCGTCGCGATTGAAGGAGCCGGTCTGCCGCCGTTGGTGAGCTCGTCGATGGCGACTTGATAGACGTCGCGCGAGTGTGCAGGGTCGCAGCTCACCGGCGAATCGTCGTCAAGCATACTGTCGATCATGGACCAAGCCTCGTCCTCGTCCATAGCATCTGCGGCTCGAGCGATGGTAGGGACACCATCATCGGCATGACGGCGCTGGAACGCACCAGTCAGGCCGGAAAGGAATGCCGAGGTAGACTGCTCCGCCTGAGCCTGAGAATCAGAAGCCGCAGCGTAAGGAGTCGCATCCTGCTGCTGAGCTGAAATCGAGGCGGTCTTGAACTCGCTTTGATGCTGATTGAGATTGGCGGCACCGCCCATGGCACCGGGCTGGAACAGACGCTCTTCACGCTGCGCACGATACTCGGAGATACCCAGCGAGGCGGCATAGATGCCCACGCCCGCCACCGCGCCCACGGCGAAGGGAACCGCCGCGACCGTCTCGTTCACCGACGAAAACGGCAGCGTCGCGGCATACATAACCACGGGAGCGGCAAGGCCGATCCCGCACGAAAGTCCGGCAAGGACTGCTCGTTGTGTTGCATCAGAAGAAGCCATGAGCTCTCCCCATCTTC
This sequence comes from uncultured Collinsella sp., assembly GCA_902468045.1. Lineage (GTDB taxonomy): Bacteria > Actinomycetota > Coriobacteriia > Coriobacteriales > Coriobacteriaceae > Collinsella. The sequence goes on along the minus strand of CABQXG010000048.1, from coordinate 1,060 downwards.
CAGCACCCAAATCGCATCATTCAGTTGGCTGCGCGAGAGAAGATGAAGCGGGGCTATGCCCCAAAGCAACGGTATATGGTTCGTTTCATCTGCGTTTTCCGTCGCGAAGCTTAAAAGCTATTATGCGAAACCGCCCTGTCGATTGCAAGCGACGATGTCGGATTGAAACGGGAAACCTGCTGCTTGCCAGTCTTATGGTCAAAAAAGCGCGGAGCGGCGATATAGAAAAGGGCCGAGGCTCAAAGCCCCGACCCTTTATTGCATTGATGACTATCGCTGCGTGTAGATGACAACCTAGAACGTCTGCTCGTAGTCGCTGTGTTTTTTGGCCGAACGCACCAGGAACTCCTGGTTGGTGTTGGTGCCCTTAAGACCCTTGATAAACGATGCGGCCGCGCGCTCGGTGTTGTTCATGCCGGCAAGAATGCGACGCAAGCCAAAGACAAACGGACGCATCTGCTCGTCAACCAACAGGTCCTCGTTACGCGTACCGGAGGCAACGGGGTCGATAGCCGGGAAGATGCGGCGGTCAGCCAGGTCGCGGTCGAGCTTGAGCTCCATGTTGCCGGTGCCCTTGAACTCCTCAAAGATGACCTCGTCCATCTTGGAACCGGTGTCGATGAGGGCAGAGGCCAGGATGGTGAGCGAGCCGCCGTTCTCGATGTTGCGGGCTGCGCCCAGGAAGCGCTTGGGCGGATACAGTGCCGCCGAATCGACGCCGCCCGAAAGGATGCGCCCTGAGGCGGGCGCCGCCAAGTTGTACGCGCGGGCAAGACGCGTGATGGAGTCGAGCACCACCACAACATCGCCGCCCAGCTCCACGATGCGCTTGGCGCGCTCGATGACGAGCTCTGCCACACGAGTGTGGTTGTCGGCGGGCATATCGAAGGTCGACGCCACAACCTCGCCCTTGATGGAACGCTGCATATCGGTGACCTCTTCGGGGCGCTCGTCGACGAGCAGGCAGATGAGGTGCACCTCGGGGTTGTTAATCGAGATAGACTGGCAGATCTTCTTGAGGATCGTGGTCTTGCCGGCCTTGGGCGGGGACACGATCAGG
>CABQXG010000047.1 GCA_902468045.1 uncultured Collinsella sp. | reverse complement strand
CGCCGCACTTGCGTGGGGCCAAATAGGACAATCCAATTGGCCGCCAAACCGTTTCACCATCATGCGTATGGGCTAGAATGGCTCTGGCATTTATGTAACTAAAACCAAAGAGAGGCAAGGTAGCGGGAATGGCTGAGATGACGCTTGAGGGTGTGGACGCTCGTCCTGAGGACTCTGCGTTTGTCCTGGGCCGCGTGCATTCGATTGAGACGATGGGAACGGTCGATGGACCCGGCATCCGCTTTGTGGTGTTTGTTCAGGGCTGCCCCATGCGCTGTGCGTATTGCCACAACCCCGATACCTGGTCGGTTAACGGTGGCACCATGGTGACCGTCGAGCACCTGATGGACGAGTTCCAGAGCAACCATGAGTTTTACCGCAGCGGTGGTATTACGGTATCCGGCGGCGAGCCGCTCCTGCAGCCTGAGTTTTTGGCCGACCTGTTCCGCGCCATGCACAACAACCCCGATGGTCGAGTGCACACCTGCTTGGATAGCTGCGGCTATGCGTTCGACCCCGCGCATCCCGAGAAGTTCGATGCCGTACTCAACGAGACCGATATGGTGCTGCTCGACATTAAACACGCCGATCCCGTCGAGCATAAAAAGCTGACCGGTTGCGATCCCGCACGCATTCTGGCGTTTGGTGACGAGCTTGCGCGTCGCAAGATTAAGGTCGTTATCCGCCACGTGGTGGTGCCGGGCATTACCGATACGGTTGAGGAGTGCGAGGCGCTCGGCCGCCTGATCGCCCCGTGGCATAACGTGGTCGGTCTGGAAATGCTGCCGTATCACACGATGGGTGTCGTCAAGTATGAGCAGCTGGGGATTCCCTATAAGCTCGAGGGCGTTCCACAGATGGATACCGCGCGCATGCCCGAGCTGCGCAACGCCGTCATGATGGGCATGAAAAAGCGCCGCGCGGAACTCAAAAACGCCATCGGCTAGCGATCCATTTTCGCCCCCAAGGGCACTCATTGGGGACAGACTTAAATGAGTGCCCCGGGCACCTAGTTGATTGCTAAAGAGCCCCGTCAAGTTGCGGTGGAATAGCTCTTGTTTTTCGGCTTATGCCGCCCAAACAGGAACTATTTCACCGCAACTGCGTTTTGGACAGAGATGCGCAACAGAGTCGCGCCATTTGGATAAATACGCTTGTGGTTTCTTTAAAGACACCTTAAACGCCGCTGAATATCTTTGGAAAGAAATGCCTGCTCGGTATTATGCTGCTCGTATATAAACGGTAGCAGTCAGGAGACCACGTGCGAAACAACGCATCGCGGGACGAGTATGTGCCGCAGCATGGCAGCAGATATGAGACGAAGGGCACGCCTTCGCGTGGCCTCGCTGACGTTCGCATCCGCGTAACGAAGATTGTCGCCATTGGGATGCTAACGTTGACGGTTATTATCCTCGGAATTACCGCCAAAACCTACGCGTCGGAGCGAATGGCACACTCAGATGCGTCAACGGTACAGATGCAAAACAAAAAGGTCTCTGAATCTAAAGCCACCGCAAGTCAAACCCTGTCGACAGCGAGCCTTAAGACGAGGCTTTCGAAGGCGGACTTTAACGATATTCCCTCAGGCGATACCGTGCAGACCTTCTCATTGGTTGATGATCAGATCCCCGCCCTGGAGGATGGGAGCCTCGCCGCGCTCCAAGATGCCCTTGATCAGGCCCAGGAATTGGGCGATGTGGGCGTGGTGTTTTACGATTTGTCGAGCGGCAAGGGCGTGACGTATAACGCCGATGTCGAGGTTTACGGCGCGAGTAGCTACAAGGCACTCTATGCGTTGTACATCTGCGAATCCCTGGTCGAGACGGGTCAGGTCTCACTCGATGATTCCCTTGGCACCTATGGTGGCTATAACATGGGCTGGCAGACGGTGCGCGACCTAATCGAGGCCGCGGTCGTTAATTCGGATAACGATTCGTTTATTGCGTTACGCGCGGCGTTTGATCAAGATGGCTACGAGGATTGGATTGTCGGTCTTGGCATCGATTACGATACCGCGCTCGATCCGATGAGTGATTTTCCCACCTATTGCCCGCGCACTTCTGCTAGGTTATGGCGTGAGATGAGCGTGTATCTGAGCACGGATACCGAGACTTCACGGTGGTTGTCGGGCCTTCTGGCATCAACATCGCGCTCGTTTATTCGCGATGGCATTGCGGACGATCAGGTCTCGGTGCGCAACAAGGCAGGCTGGATCAGCGAGGACGGTTGCTATTCGACATGTGATGCCGGACTGATCGACGTCGACGGCCATAGCTATGTTATGAGCATCATGACGTCGATGCCGTGGAGCGACCAATCGAGTGAGGCCGTGGCCGCGATTGCAAAGGCGCTCTATGATGTGCGGTCCTCGTTGGCCTAGCGACTTCGTAAAAAGTGAAAGAGCCAAAATGCTGGTACCATACCGTGGATAAGCAATTTGCACGGATTTGGGGGATGGCATGGCAACCATCGCGAACATAGGCGCACTCGAAAAAGAGGTTGCGCAGATTAAAGAAGAGCTGAGTGGCGCACATGAGGCGCAGGAGGCGGGCTTGACCGTTGTGAGCGGCGAGCTTGACGGTCTGACGGTGGTCGCCACGACCGCTGGCATGGGTACCGTGAACGCCGCTGCCGCAACGCAGCATCTCATCAGCAAATACGCCCCGCAGGCCGTTGTGTTTTCAGGTATCGCGGGAGGCCTAAACCCTAAACTGCATATTAACGACGTGGTTATAGGCAAGTGCCTGCGCTATCTGGATACCGATACGGCACTCATCGCCGAGTCCGCGCCGGGGCTCGAGGAGTTTGTCTCGACGCCGGCGTTGGCTGATGTTGCCGCCGCCGTGCTTGCCGAGCATGGATTTGTGGATGCCTCGGCGGATGAGACTTCTGCGAAGAAGGACCCCAAGCAGTTCCTGTGTGGCACTATCGCCACGGGTGACCGCTTTGTTGCGGGTGACGCCATGCGTAACGCTGCGATTGAGGCCACGCATGCCGATTGCGTCGAGATGGAGGGCGCGGCAATTGCGCACATCGCGGCCAAGAATGGTGTCGATTGCCTGGTGCTGCGCGCTATCAGCGATAATTGTGACGAGGCATATGACGCGTTTTGCGAGCGCGAGTTCGATCTGGATGAGTACGCCCGTACCGCGAGCGGCATCACGCTTGACATCGTTCGTCGTATCGCCGCCGCGCAATAGCACGCCCGTTTTGTAAGAACCTACGACCAAGGAGTGTCCATGGCCGATTCCATTAACTACCAGCTTGCCAAGTTCGTTGCCAGCTATGGCAAGGTTTCGCAGATTCCCGAGTCCACCTGCCCCGAGGTGAGCTTCGTCGGCCGCTCCAACGTGGGCAAGTCGTCGATCATGAACAAGCTTTTTGGCCGCAAAAACCTGGTCAAGGTTTCGAGCACGCCGGGCAAGACGAGCAACATCAACTTCTTTGAGGCTGACGACGTGCACTTCGTCGACCTGCCGGGCTATGGTTTCGCCCGTCGTTCCAAGGCCGAGCGCGACCGTTGGGCCGAGCTCATCGGCGACTTCTTCGACTCCGAGCGCAGCTTTAACCTGGTTGTATCGCTGGTGGACATTCGCCACGACCCGAGCAAGCTCGACCATGACATGATCGACTACCTGCAGGGCAACGAGTTCAACTTTATCGTCTGCCTCACCAAGGCTGACAAGCTCAGCCGCACCCAGCAGGCTCGCCAGGCAGCAGCTATCAAAAAGCAGCTCAACGTCCCGGCCGAGAACGTAATCATCACAAGCTCCCAAACCGGCACCGGCATCGACGAACTCAAAAAGCGCATCGCTGAGGCTTGCCTCTAATCGGGCTGCAACCCCTCAAAAGCTCTCATCTATATCACCTCAGTGATAGTTATTGGTAAACTATCACTGAGGTGATATTTTTTTGGAGGTCGATATGGAGCTTTGGCACGGGTCGGAGGTTGTTGTCGAACGTCCGTCGTTGGATAAATGCAGACAATTCAATGACTATGGGCGCGGGTTTTATTGCACGCCACATGAGGAAATGGCGATGGAATGGGCATGCCGGACCGAGTCTGATGGCGTTGCCAATCGATATGAGCTTGATTTAGATGGCCTTTCGGTCTTGGATTTGGAGTCTGGGGAGTTTTCAATCCTCAATTGGCTTGCAATTCTGGCGAACAACAGAGAGTTCAATGTTTCGACGCCAGTAGCACGCGAGGGGCTTCGCTATCTACTTGATAACTGTTTAATTGATACATCTCCTTATGACGTTATTCGAGGCTATCGTGCAGACGATTCCTATTTCTCGTTTGCAAGACAGTTTGTCAACGGCATGATTTCGCTCAGGCAATTGCAGCGCATTATGTTTTTGGGGGATTTGGGCATTCAATATGCGCTTATGAGTGAGCGTGCGTTCTCGGCGATTAGGTTCCGCGAATGGAAGCAGGCTTCGGGGCCTGAGTATTATCCCAAGCGTTTTGAGCGAGAGCAGAATGCTCGACGCAAATATTTGGATACGGTCAATGGGTTCGATTCCGAAGGTATCGACATTAGGGATTTAATGGCAGGGAGGGTTGATTTAAATGATCCAAGAGTTAACAGATCGTGGGCCGAGTAGGACATATCCCGTCTACTACCTCGAGGATGCAATGAACAACCTCGGCGACTGCTTTGACTATGCCGTTAACGATTATGGAGCAGAAGGATCGGAAGTTGCGGAACTCTTTTGCCTGAGCGGCGTAGCTCGCGAGTTCGAACGCGGCAACGCATGGGTAGTGTCGGGAAAATCGGGCGTTGAGCTGTTCGCGCTTATCGCTGAAAGGTCGGGCTATCAATCAAGGCCGATGCCAAATCGAACCTACCGATTCGAAAAGACACCGGAATATTGGACAGGCTGGATATTGGCATATCTGCAGTGGCGATTAGGAGAGTCTTTCGAAGATTTGCTGCATGTCGTTCCATTTGATGTGCTACGCAGTCTGTACTACCCCTGGCACGAAGCCTCGGAGGAACGCGTGGCGAGTCTTGTTTGTGATATGGCGAAGAAAGTGTCCAGGCAAACAAAACTTGCGTTGGCAAGAAAGAAGCTTAAGAAAACCCAACAAGACCTAGCATACGAATCGGGTGTGTCACTCCGCTCAATCCAAATGTACGAGCAGCGCCAGAGAAACATCAACGAAGCTTCGGTAACAAGCGTAAGAGCCATAGCAAAAGCCCTCCACTGCAACATCGAAGACCTCCTAGAACCAGTCTTCGAATACGAAGAAACAAGCGCCGCCTAAAGGGGATTCTGGCCACTGATTGCTCAACTTGTGGTTCACCAAGGGCAATTTGAGCAGCGAAGCCGGCTGTCTCGTTGGAGCGTGCAGGCCTTGTTGATATTTAAATCCGCTTTCATATTGAATTGCCCCGCCAAGCTAAAGTGCTCGGCGGGGCAGTTTTCGATTGACGATGCTGCCAGGGGTTGAGTTTTAATATATCGCGAGCAAGAGGCGTCTGAATTTAGTAATCAAAGAAAATTATTCAATTCGAGCGCTTAGCCAGTACTCTCCATTCGAAGCTACGATTGCATACGTAATTCCATTTTTGACAGTTGGCGTATCTACGCAGGCAGCACCAACTTCCTTGGCGTCTGAAAACGAAAGTGTTGGATCGATTGCTTGTATAGTTGCCAATGCTGTCGCCGCGGCATAGTCGGAGTTTTCGAAGTACATGACTATGTTTTTGAAGCAGTTTTCGGATCCAAGATAGCTGAGTAGCACCGGGTTACTCGAGTCCGAAAAGAAGCCTCCAATACCGGCAATCTTTGAACCGTTTTTGATCTGAAGTTCGAGCCCCATGCCGCTATCGTCTAGTTCGTAATCCGCATTCATGCTGCTGCAATTGGGGATATCGGAGAATTCCTCGTTAAGTCGATCAATAAAGCCTTTTGGGGAAATTGAAAACTTTCCGTCGCCAAGAAAAGATGTGATTTCCTTCTCGTTGCGGGTGTCAACGACCTCTCCGCATTTTTCGCATTCTCGTATTTCCTTTGAGGTGGCGTCCACGTAGTCAACTTCGGTAGTCCACGAGCCCGGTTGATGCCCAAGGGGTTCCCCCTCGGTTTTACCGCAGCGTTGACAGGTCTTCGGAACCGTGCACGTTGCTTCTTCCCATTCGTGTCCAAGCGGTTCCCCCTCGGTTTTGCCGCAACTTTTACATGTGCGAGGGCTTGTACAGGTTGCATTGGCCCATAGCTTGTGAGTGCAAAACAACTGAGGAAACATCATGGGCAAACAGAAAATGATGACAACTGCCACGGCAGCTGCGATTGCCGCTCGTTTTTTATTGCCTAATTTATGAATGGCCCGCGTTAGAAGTGAGTCGTTTTCTTCATTTTTGCGTGCGCCGTCATCTTCGTTTGATGGCGGAATTTCAGAGGAGGGGGTGTCGCTAGCACCATCAGAAAACTGCTCGGCTTTGAATCTGGCTTTCCGTTCGTCGGACTCACTGAGTGCCTTTTCCTCGTCGGGCTCCTTCATCTCGTCATTCATGTTTATCGAGGCTCCTTCCTAGCTATGAATCTGCAATGGGCATTTTTGATAAGCGGAATGGCTGGCGACATAAATATATCCCAGTTTGGGATATATCAAAATGGAATATAGCGTAAACGGCATGAACGTTGATGCTAACAGGACATGCGGAAAATGCCTTTCCCAGATTCGTCGGGAGCAAGGTATCACTCAGGTTGAACTCGCAAAGAAACTGGGGGTACCTCAGTCGTTCATCTCAAAGGTCGAGACCGGGGAACGCAGCCTTAGGGTTTATGAGCAGTTTGTCTATGCGGATGCACTCGGAATTACTGTTGAGAAGCTAGTACGTAAACTTGGGGCTGTTTTGAGTAGCGAAGATAATTAGATGACGCCACGCATCGATCATCAATTAGAAATTAAAACAGAGCTATAGGGCGAATGAGATGCTGGTAAGTGCGCCTTTATCAAATAGAAGCTAAAAAATCAGCCCGGCGACTTTCCAGAGCGTAGGTCCCTGTGGCCGCCGCCAGTGAAGTTAACGTAGGGGAGGCCAGGGGCTTTGCCCCCATTCTTTCCACATCGTGAAGGCTTCTTGTCCGTTACTCCGAAGGAACGCAATATTAAATCAGTGAATGCGATTATCCTGTCGAGGCTGCGCAGGCCCCCCTTGGGGCTTCCCCTGAAAACAATCCGCAGATCGAATTGCCCCGTCGCGCGAAGCGCACGACGGGGCAATTCATGATCGAGGACGTTTTCAGGGGAAGCCCCAAGGGGGCCGGTGAGAGCAATGTGGCAGGGCGCTACAGGTATTCGATCTGGGCGCCCTCGGTGTCGCACGTCAGAATGTGCGTGTCACACTTAGGGAACTGCTCACGCAGCTTGACCTGTAGGAACTTTGCCACGATGGTGTCGTCAGTCACGGCCATGAGAGTCGAGCCGGAGCCACTGATCCAGATGGTCTTAGCGCCGCCGTTAAGGCAGGTGTCGCGCACTGCGTTGTAGTCGGGGATGAGGCGGCGGCGATAGGGCTCCTGGATGCGGTCGTCGTTGGCGGCGGCAATCAGGTCAAGGTCGCCGGTCTCCAGGCCGCGCGTCATGCCCGCGATGCGGCCCATCTGCCACACGGCGGTGGAGAGCGGAATCTCCTGTGGCACGACCTTGCGCGCCTCACTCGTGTGCACCTCGTAAGGTGGAATCACGGTAATAAAACGCAAGCGATCGCTCACCTCGTAGCGCAGACACTGGGGGAGCGAATCGGTCGGCGTAAAGGAGCAGACGGCGCCGCCCAGGATAGCGGGGGCGACGTTATCGGGATGGCCCTCGACCTCGGTGGCGATGCGGACGAGTTCGGCGCGGTCGACGGTGTGGCCTGTCAGCGCGGCGGCCGCCATGATGCCGGCGACGACGCAGGTGGAGCTGGAACCCAGGCCGCGGGCGACGGGCACGTCGGTTTGAATGTCGATGGCAACGGGGAAAGCCGGCTCGCCCCACGCGGCCAGAGCATCGACAAAGCTCACATAGACCAGGTTATTCTCGTTTTGGAACTCCTCGGGGCAGCCCGTGATGGTGAGCTTGTCGGCGCGCTCGAAGGTGAAGTGCGAGTAGAGGCTGACGGCCATGCCGAGGGTGTCGTAGCCGATGCCTAGGTTGGCGCTGGTTGCTGGGACGGTGATTTTGATCATGTGGGTCCTCCTGGGCGGGTCTGGCCGTTTAGTTCGCTGCTCGGGCAGTCCTGGCTCGCTCGGAAAGCA
>CABQXG010000046.1 GCA_902468045.1 uncultured Collinsella sp. | reverse complement strand
CGTCAGCGCCAAAATAGTACCAAACAGCTTCGTATTCGTTATGCCACTGGTTCGTGACCATGGCGCCAGTTTCGGGATCGAAATAGCGAAGGTTGCCGTCCTCGCACCGAACGAGTCCAGTCTTCGGACGACCGTCGGAACACCATTCCGTAATCGGTCCACCGCCTCCGCCACCGCCAGCAATATCAGCAAATGAGGGCGCCGGGGCAACCGTCATGCAGGCAGCGGCAAATGCAACAACTCCCAGCACTGTTAGTCCGTGCCATCTTTCTCGAAGGTTTTTCATACGACATCCTTTTTCCGAGATTTAAGGCTCTCTTAAGTTATTTTTAAACTATCAATTCAGTATTTCAACGGGAAATCGATAAAAGGTGTCTTTGTGACTGCAATTTAAATATGAGTCGCCACACCTCAACCGTTACGCTAAATAGCTTCTAAGGCAAACTTAGCGCATGAACGAACTGATTAAACGAGTGAACTGATTAATAAAGCAACAAAATACAAACCTTGGTCATCAATCACATCTACCGCGGGCCGATAACGCCCGCCTAATGTGCTGCGATATAATCAATCTCACTAAATGCCAAATCAGCAAGCTGAAGGAGCTAACGTGCTAACAATTCACTATGGTGATATGGAAAACGTTATCTACAACACGTCGGTTTACTTCGATAACGTCTATTCGCCCCAGTGGTTTCAAGACTCCTTTGCCCAAAGAGTCATTAAATCCATCGATAAAGGCACCGTGGTAGGCCCCAATGCAATCGATACCAAGATTCTAGGCGTCATTCCTCCCGAGAAACTATCCAGCGGCACCAAAACACTACTGCTTATGTACTTTATGCCGCAGAATATATATAACGCCTCAAATTGCGGTGATAATTGCGCCTACTGGATTCTGAGGATCGCCGCGCAAAAGGATCTAACAATCAATCTCTACCATTTAATGGATTTCGGAAACGGCAAATTCACGGCTGCCATTGCGAACACAGGCGATGTCGTTCACACGATGTTTGACCTTGTCCCCATAGCTGGAAAATGCCTAAGGGAGAACTCCTGATGCGCGGATCATACAAGGTAACTATTCAAAATAACCGGGTTCAGTTTAAACTGACCATCAATCGAAATCTGACCATCATCCAAGGCAACAGTGCTACAGGCAAGACAACTTTGCTTGAAATGGTGGCAGCTCACGAAGATCTTGGGGCACAAAGCGGCGTAACAGTAAGTTGCAAAGTGCCCTGTAAAACAATATCTGGAAAATATTGGCGCAGAGATCTCCAAGAAATTTCCAGCAGTATTGTTTTTATTGATGAGGGCAATACTTTTGTTCGATCAAGAGAATTTGCCCATGAAGCAAAACGTAGCTCAAACTACTACGTAATCGTCGCCAGAGAGTCACTGCGTCAACTGCCCTATAGCGTTGATGAAATCTACGGTCTTAAGAACACCAACCGAACCACAACGAAGTATCCCGTTTACTCTCGTGTCTACACCTCTACATATCGTATTTACGGTGATACTGATTTTAGAGGCGAGAGGCCCGAGCTTGTCATCGTCGAGGACACAAATTCGGGCTACGAATTCTTCAGTTTGCTATGCAAAAAGAGCAGCATTAAGTGCATCAGCGCGGGAGGAAAATCAAACATTTGCAACTGCATTATGGACGCACCGGAAAACGACATCCTCGTGATTGCCGACGGCGCCGCCTTTGGACCAGAAATTGCGGAAGCAGCTGCTCTATTGCGCCGAAAGAACATCAAGCTATTCCTACCGGAATCGTTTGAATGGCTCGTGTTGAAGTCGGGATTATTCAACAGCAAACACATTAAGGACATGCTGCTTAACCCCGCTGAACATATCGAAAGCTCAAAGTTCTTTAGCTGGGAGAAGTTCTTTACTGCAGAACTCATCGAATGCTCACGAGACACACGTTTTCGATATGACAAGAGCTGCTTGAACGAGGAGTACTTGAACCCCACCGCTCTTGCGGCTCTTGAAGATACTTTGCCGGAACTTGGCATTACTTCGCACTAAAACGAGAAGTACTCACTGTCGGAGGATAGGTTTGGTCCGAGCCACGGGTCGCCATCGAGGAAGAACTCAGGCCAGCGCTGAATGAACAGCGCTTGCTCGCGCTTCCAGCGGCGCAGTTTTTCCTCGTTGGCCTCTTCCCTGCCGCGCGAGGTGAACTCGTAGTGGTATAGCTCGGCATAGGGCGTATAGATCGTGCGGTAGCCCGCCTCCCACACGCGCAGGCAAAAGTCTGCGTCGTTAAAACCGACGGCGAATTCCTCGTTATAGCCTCCGACCTGCTCAAATTCGCCGCGTCGGACCATCTGGCAGGCACCCGTTACGGCGCTAAAGTTGCCCGGGCGCACGGCACGGGCAAGATAGCCCTCGCGCTTTGCCGAGAAGTCCTGGTTGGCGTGGGCAAGTGCACCACGCACGCCAACCAAAATGCCGGCATGCTGCACCAGATGATCGGCAAAGTAGAGTTTGGCGCCCACCACGCCCGCATCGGGACGCTGCAGATACCCCATCATCTCTTCTATAAAGTCGGGACTTATGACCTCGGTATCGTTATTAAGCAGCAACAGATAATCGCCCTTAGCGTGCTCAACGCCAAAGTTAATGATCTGGGAGTAATTGAACTCGCCCGGCCAGAACACAACGCGCGCGATACCCTTGCCTTTGGATGCTGCAGCCACGCGCTCTGGCAGGGTTTCGTAATACGCAAACGTCTCCGGGTCTTCGCTGTTGTTCTCCACCAAGACGATCTCGTAGTTGGCATACGTGGCTTTCTGGGCGATCGACATCACACAGGCATAGAGCGTCTCAACGTGGTCCTTAGTGGGGATCACAATGCTCACCAGCGGCGCAGGCTCCGGCAGCGCATAGCGCATGCGGTAGACAAACGGCGTCTCGGTCTCCTCGACCGTTCCGTGAACGCCCAGCGAGTCAAAGTGGCGCTGCAGAGCCAGGCGCCCGGCCTCGATGGCATACGGTTTGCTGTCGGCGGTTCCGTCGGCGGTCGACCCCGGATGCACGCGCCAGTGATACAACATGTGCGCAATATGCTCAAAGCGCGCACCCGCTGCAAGGCAGCGAAGCGTCAGGTCATAATCCTGGGCGCCCGCGACGTCTTCCGGCGATATGCCAATGCAATCGATGAGCGCCTTCTCCACCATCAGGAAATGCGTCACGCAGTTATGGCTATAGAGCAGGTCGACGTTAAGCTTGGTCTTAAAGACCGGCTGGCCCCACTCCCCTGCTTTCTGGAACATGTCCTCGTCGCAGAACAGGACCTGGGGACGCTCGCCCTCGGCCGCCTTATTCAGCGCGGAAACATACTGGAATAACGCGTCCGGTTCCAGAATGTCGTCATGGTCCAAGAACGCGATGTAGTCGCCCATCGCTTGCTCAATACCTGCGTTGGTGTTGACCACAATGCCGCCGTTGCCGGGCAGCCCAATGCGACGAACGCGCTCGTCGTTGGCACTTGCCGCAAGATTGGCCACCGCATCCCATTCGGGCGAGGCGTCCATAAGCAGCAATTCCCAGTTGTCATAGCTCTGGGCTAGCACCGAGTCCAGCAGCTCGCGCAGGTAGACCCGATCGGTCTTGTAGCACGGCACCACAATGCTCACGAGCGGCCTATAGGCAAAGGCCGCCGAAGCGACACGCTGGCACGCCAGATCGCCCGGCTTTGCGCGATGCTGCTCAAACCAACGTCGATAAGCTGCGTCGTCAGCGCGTGCATCCTTCATGCGGTTCCAGCTGTCGTCGACCATGCCGTTGTACAGGCGACCATCCATGGCGCAAAACCCGCTCTGGATCTGCTCCGTGGGATCGCTCACAATCGCGACAAAATCTCGTATATCCTGAGGCATCTCAACGCTCAGATACGTTTTATTGACGCGACATCCGTTTTGCTGGAGAACATCGACCTGTGACTCAAACATATGCACGGTGGCATCAACCGCATTCATGTGCGTATCGAAGATCTGGAGCTCGGGGGCGCACTGGGGATCTCCCGCCCACTTGGCCTCATAGCGCCAGACGGCGCCCTCATCTGCCGGTAAATAACGAACGGCATCGATCTCGTAGCGACCGCAGCACTCGCCGCGCTGCGCATCGCGAACGAGCGCGCACATCGCAGGCTTTGCTTTGTAGTTAATCTTGGATTCCAATTTGGCCACGCGGCTATCGAGGCGAATAGAGCCCAACCTTTGGCCACCGGATGCAAAAACGACATCCATCGACGAGCCATCCAAAAACGGAAGCACCAAAACGGCGAGCTCGCGCTCGTAATCGGAAACGAAAGGGCAAAGCGCCAGCACACGGCCATGATCGACCGGGAGCACCAGCGACGGCACACAAGAACCGCTTGTCGTCGCATGGGCAAACGCTTGAGAACCCTCCCGCTCAATAAGCGCGGCGACATCCTGACCGGCAAAACGAAGCAGCACAAATAGACGGCCCTGACTGCGGCAAAGTGCCAAACGCTTGATACTCATCTACACTTCTCGCTTTCCCAAGGCGTTCGCTGCCATGCGTTTGCAAGCACCCAGGCGCCCAAACCTCAAGACGTCGTAATCGAACATGAGCTTTTTGCACGCACGGGCATTGGGGGCCTTGCTGGTAAGCGCCGCACGCACCATAGCAGCAACAGAAGAAGCGCATTGTGCGAGCGCAGCATCGTTGCCCACGGCAGAACCGGCAAGCGCTGCGGCAACGGCAGCAAACACCTTGCCGCAGCCCGTACCCAGAAGCCTGAGCGCATCGTACAGCACAAGATCGCAGAGGAAATATGCCAGGTCATCGGCATGTTGGACATCAAGACCGTCGCGCTGCCAGTCAGCCAGCACCGCGGAGTAAATCTTCACGTGCTCCAGCAGACGTGTCTCGTCGTCGTAGCGCATGGTGTCCATGAGCGAACCCTTGCGCGCCACGCGGTAGTCATACAGCTTGTTCGAGATAAGCGCGGTCTTGCGCGAACGACCGTACACGGCAAAATCGAAGACCTGGTCCTCACCATACTTAACGGTTTCGTCGAACACGATCCCGTTGCCCAGCAAAAACTCACGCTTGCAGGCGGTGCGCCATGCAAAGGGGCGAGATGCTTCCTTAAACAGCAGATCGGAGCTATAGCCTTCAAACGACGCATCGCGCGGGCTCAGCACATAGTTAAGCCACGGATACCCCGCCTCCAGCGGATACGGGTTCGCGCCAAAGGTCAAAACGTCGCAGTCCTCGCGCTCAAAGGCATCGACGATCACGCGGCATGCATCGGGCGTAAAGCGGTCGTCGGAATCCAAGAACGCGACGATAGGCGCCGTGGACGCAGCGATGCCGGCATTACGTGCACTCGACAGGCCACCGTTCTCCTTATCGACCAGGGTAAAGCGCGCGTCCTTTTCGCAATAGGCAGCCGCAATATCGCGCGAGCCATCCGGCGAGCCATCGTTGACCAGCACGCCCTCCCAATCGGGCATGTCCTGCGCAAGCAGGGAGTCCAGGCACCAGGTCAGGCACTCCTCCACCTTATAGATGGGAACGACAACGGAAATCTTGGGGTTAGCCATAGTCACTCGCTCCTACTGTGCGACCGGAACGTCATCAGGGTGTGGGTTGTCGCCGTAGGTGCGCTGATACGTCAGCACGCGCCAGACCAGCGGCAGGCCGCCAATCTTAAATTAATGCTTAAACGTATTGAGCTTACCCGGCTTCTTAAAGTCAAAGCGCGAATCGATATAGGCGCGGGGCGACTTGACCATCAGGCGCAAGTCGGTCTCGCCACGCGGGTCGAACAGCGACAGATCAAAGCGACCAGCATCCCAATCGGCCTTGAGCTCGGGCGAGGCCTTCTGCCAAAACTGCTCGCGCAGCTCATCGACCAAACGCTCGTCATTCCAACGATACGTATCGACCTTCATGCGCATTAAAATCCCCTGGAGCTGAGCCTTGAGCTCGGGGCGCTCATCCAAAAAGCGCTGCATCTCGGCATATTCGTCGCATACGCAAAACACCTTGTTGGGCGAATTAACGGAGCTCTTCTCGTTATCCTGGCGATAGCACAAAATGGGGTCCGCAATAAACGCGGCACGCTCGGCGCAAGCCCAAACCTTAAAGTTAAAGCCTGCGTCCTGATACGAGGCGCCCGGCGTGGAGAGAAAGCGAACCTGATTGTCGTTGAGGAACTCGCGTCGATAGATAGCCGACCAAATGGAAGGTTTGCGGTAGAAAATTCCCGGGCGATCGACGGGGCGATACGCGGCGCCCGTCATATGCTCGTCGATAATCCCAAACAGCTCACGGCGTTCGCTGGGCGTGGACCAATACAGGTAAAAGTCGCCCTTCACCACATCGGCATGCTCAGCATCGGCCTTGGCGACCAGCTTTTGGAGCGAATCCTCAAACATAAAGTCGTCGGACTCAAGGATGCCCACGTACTCACCGCGCGCCATCTCCAGGCCGCGGTTCATCGAGTCGCCGTAGCCGCTGTTGGCTTTGTCGATCATCTTGACACGGGAGTCGCGCTCCATGTACTCGCGGATAATCGCCGGCGAGCTGTCGGTCGACCCGTCGTTAATGCAGATGATCTCGATGTCCTTGAGCGTCTGAGTCACGGCAGAATCGAGGCACTCGCGCAGGTAGCGTTCGACATTGCAAATGGGAACAAGCAGCGAAACTTTAGGGGTATCAGAGTTCTGCAAGAGAACCTCCTGTTGAATAGCGTGTAACAGGGTTATTTTAGCAGCCGGGTTGCGGCGGGCGGCAGCGCTTGGAATTATATAAAGCGCTCCAGGCAGGCTTTGAGACCGCGAGTCGAAAGATAGAACAGCGTGGCATCTGCCATCGAAACGCCCGGGGTCGCCGCAACGAGCTTGTGGGCAACACGGCGAACGGCGCCCTTAGCAGGCATATCCGCCCACTCCGTTCCCAAAAACGTCGTGAGGTCCATGTTGACGCGAGCCGCCACGCGATGGAAGTCATCGGAATCCAAGCGCGCCAAATCAAACACGATAAGGTCCAGGAACCAGGTGATCAGCTCGCCGGGACACAGGTCCATAAGACCGTAGCCCGCCCAGTCCTCCAAGACCTCCTCGAGCATTCTCATATGGGCATCGAGCTTTTTGGCGCGAGCCTCGACACTGTTGAACTCGTGCGTCGCCGATTCGCTCTCCATCACGTAGTGGTAGAACTTGTCCGGCATGACGACGGTCTTGTGGGCAAGCGCATAAGCCGCAAATTGGAAGACGACGTCCTCGCCCAAAGCCAGACCGGGGGCGAAGCGAATGCCTTCGCGATTGAGCAGCTCGCGCGAAAAAGCAGCACGGCAGGCATAGGGCTGCGCATTCGAATGGAACAGCAGTTGGGGATCACGGGCGCCGAAGGTGCCAGCTTTGGGGCTCATGAGTTGCTGGACACGTTTGGGGGCAGCATCGGCAGGTTCACAGACGCCGCCAAAAACGGCGGCCTCGGCATCCGCAGACTCCATGGCATGCAGCACGCGCTCGACCGTCTGGGCATCGATGTAATCGTCGGCGTCCACAAAAAAGACGGTCTCGCCCTCGGCGACATCGATACCGGCATTTCGAGCACACGAGACACCCGCATTTTCCTGGTCAATCACCAGTACGCGATCGTCAGCCTGCGCGATCTGGCGCAACACGTTCAACGAATCATCAGTCGACCCGTCGTTGACGCAGACAACCTGAATCGAGCGCTCGGACTGGGCCAACAGCGAATCAACGCATCGCTGAATGGAGCGCGCAGAGTTGTAAACGGGGACGACAATGGTAGCTTTAGGACACGAGGCCTCTCCCATGCCGACCTACCCCCTCAGCGATTCGATGAGGAAGGCGGCGACCACACCTGGGCCTCCAACCGAGGCGTAATACTTAGCACGCCCCAAGGCACCATCCGTCGCAAAACTCGGATGCTCGTCAACCCAGCCCTCAGGATCTTTGAGGATGGCAGCGAGGTTCGCGCGCTTCCACGGCTTGAGGTCGTCAAGCGAAAAGTCCCCGGCATCCAAGGCCGCCTGAAATTCCTTGGCCATCTGAGCCAGGAACTCCTTATAGAACTTAGGCGCCAAGCGCACATAGTTCCACATATACGAGTCGTACTTAATGAGCTGATTGAACTTGAGCATGCGCGCGACGTCATCGCTTGCGTGATCGCGGGCAAAATCCTCTCGGATCCAACGTTCGATCTCGGCATACTCGGTATTGACGCAAAAGACCTTAGCCGAAGAATTGACCGAGGAGTTCT
>CABQXG010000045.1 GCA_902468045.1 uncultured Collinsella sp. | reverse complement strand
CCTGCTCATGACCGTGGGAGGTGACCAGTAATGGCTACGAAGAAAACCGTTGAGCATTCCAAGCACTTCGCGAAGGTCAAGAAGTACTACGGCAAAGACCTTTGGAGCAAGGCGCGCGTCTACAAGGCTGTCGAGTGCAAATGGATCACCGCCGACGAGTACAAGGAAATCACCGGCGAGGAGTACACGGCCGAATAGGCGGAAGGAGGGCGCCCAGGATGGAAGTGCTCAAGCTTTTTGCGCCTTACGGACCGGCTTGGCTTGGCGGCGTGCTCCTGACGCTCGTTGCGTTCTACTTCGGGAGACAATTTCTTGAGGAGTACAAACGCCAAAACCAGCGGAAGGGCGAGCTCGACCTGAAGCGCGAGGAGCGCAAGCAGGCCGAAGTCGACGAGAGGGCGCAGCGCGACCGCGAGCGGTCCCAAATGGAGGGGCGCATCGCCGCCCAGATGGAGCGCAGCAACACCCTGATTGAAGGAATGAAAACGCTCATGGAGTCGGTTGTCGCGTCAAATGACGTCCTCCACGCGGACTTGGTCCACAGCCAGGCGCGTAGCCAGGGCATGGCCGAGAAGGTCGACCATATCTACGACCGAGTCGACCTCATGTACAACAAGGAGACAGGGAGATAAAGATGACTGATATACAGGCAGGACTCACGGTGCTGACCGTCCTCGTGGTGCCCTATATCGTGCAGGCTATCAAGACGAAGGCGATGACCGGCAATGTCGCCCGCTGGACGGCCATCGCAGTATCGGCGCTGTGCGGCGCATTGACGGCCATGGCCGGGGGTATGCCGACTGACCCCACGGCGTGGGTTACGTCCATCTTCGCCGCGGTAGGCGGCGTGCAGGTGGCATATGCAGCCTTCAAGGCGGTCGGCGTGACAGACGAGTGGCTCGACGCGCTGCTTGCCATGGGCACTCCGAAGAAGGACGACTAGGAATGGGCGGCAAGCGCCTCGTGCGCATCGCCGCCGCCATCTCTCTGCTTGCTTTGCTCGCCGCCTTCGCCGACGTGGCGCTTATAGCCTCTAACGTGCCGAAGGTGCCGAAGGAAGAGCCTTTGCCCGTCATCTACGACAAGCCGCTCGACAAGCCCGCCGAGGTGCCCGTCTACCTCCAAGCAGACGAGCGCTGGGGCGGGCTTTCGTATGCGGGCGAAGACCTGGCTGCTGCCGGCTGCGGCCTCACGTGCGCGGCCATGGCGTGGGAATGGCTCTACGGACAGGCATGCACGCCGGCGAAGATGCTGGGCTTCGTTGGCGAATCGTGCCTCACGGGCGGCGTGAACGACATGGAAAAGTTCTGCCGTTGGATGAACGCGAACGACCAGGCTTTGGGCTACACGCCTATCCACGACAACGCCGATGACGCCTTGGACGAGGCGGCTGGCGGCTGGATGGTGTTTTGCAGCCTAACTGGCCAGCTCCGCGAAGGCGGCAAGAACTACGGCGGGCACATCGTCCTGCTTTGCGGATGGGACGGCGAGGCGGCGACCTTCCACGACCCCTACGAGGGCGTGGTGCGGCTGAGCCGCGAGCAGTACGAACAAGTTGATTGGGCTTATTTCATAGCGATAGGGAGCGCTGAATAGAATGAACGGAATAGACATCAGCAATTGGCAGAACGGCATCAACCTCGCGGCTGTCCCGTTCGACTTCGTTATCTGCAAGGCTACCGAGGGCACGCGCTACGTGTCGCCCGACTGCGACCGCCAAATCCAGCAGGCGATCGGTCTTGGCAAGCTCGTCGGCGTGTACCACTACGTCAACGGAGGTGATGCCGAGGCGGAGGCCGAGTACTTCTATGAGCGCTGCAAGGGCTACGTCGGCAAGGCCGCGTTCTTCATCGACTGGGAGGAGCGGGGCAACAAGGCATGGGGCGACACGTCCTACCTCAAGGCCATGGCAGAGCGTTTGGCCGAGCTTCTTGGCGTGAGCGTGGATCGCATCGGTATCTACGCATCCAAGAGCGTGTTCCCGTGGGGCCTCACCGATGCTAAGACGTGGGTGGCGCAGTACGCCGACATGAATCCCACTGGCTACCAGGACGCGCCGTGGCACGAGGGCGCTTACGATTGCGCCATCCGCCAGTACTCCTCTTGCGGGCGCTTGGACGGCTGGGCGGGCAACCTCGACATCAACAAGTGCTATATCTCCCGCGCGGAGTGGGAGGCCATGGTGGGCGGCTCCAACGGCGATCCCGACTCGCTTATCCACGGCATCGACGAGACGCCTGCAGCAGACCTCGCGGCGAAGGTGCTCGCTGGCGAGCTCGGAGACGGCGACGACCGCAAGCACGCGCTGGGCGACCGCTACCAGGAGGTGCAGTCGCTCGTGAACCACATTCTCACGGCATCCGCCGAGGATCTGGCCGCTGAGACCTGGGCGGGCGATTACGGCAACGGCAGCCGCCGCAAGGCTGTTTTGGGGCCGCGCTACGACGAGGTTATGGCGGTCATCAACGGGCAGGCCGAAACCGAGCAGGTGTACGTGGTGCAAAGCGGCGACACCCTTTCCGGAATCGCCTCAAAGTACGGTACGACCTATCAGGATCTCGCCGCCAAGAACGGCATCTCAAACCCGAATCTGATCTATCCCGGCATGCGCCTGGTTGTTTCCTAGGCCGCTCGTGGTATCCTAACGAAGATAATCGTGCCGATTGCGCACACCTCGGTTCGAGGAGATGCGCAAACGGTGCACCAGAAGATTATGACGGCGTCGCGAGAGCGGCGTCGTTTCTGGTTTGTGGGAGCTGCCGGCGGATTCGAACCGTCGACACCCGCGTCACCAATTTCCCGCGGGGGGAGTTTTCGAATCCGCCCGGGGGCACCAGAGGAATATCGAGCCCGGTACCGCTACGGTGCCGGGCTCTTCTGGTTCAATGCCATGTCAAAAACGAAGCGCCCGCTTGCTGGGGGAGCAAGCGGGCGCCTGTGAGCGAATATGTTTGCGGCGAAAGCCGCGATAAGCGGTGGGGTGGCGACTAGTTGGTCGTACCGGAATCGTCGCCCGTGCTCGTGCCCGAGCCCGAACCCGAACCAGAAAGTGCGACCGTCAGCGTAATCGTGCTGTCGGTGGACTGCTTGCCAGTGGGGGAGACGCCCGTAACGGTGGCATCCTCGTTACCGCTTACGGGATTGCCGTTCTGGTCACAGAAGCCAATGTTATAGAAACCGGCGTTGTTGAGCGCGGTAACGGCGGCGGAGATGCTCTTGCCGTACAGGTTGCCCGGGACGGTGGCCTTGCCGGACTTCTTGGCAATGACGACGGTAATCGTGGCGCCGGGCTTCTGCTTGCCGCTGGGGTTCCAGCTGATCACGGTGCCCTCGGTAACCGAGTCGTTCTCCTGGTAGCTCACGTCGACGCCAAAGCCTGCCATATCGAGGGCGTTGCGCGCCTGGGCCTCGGTCATGTCGGTCAGGTCGGGGACGGACGTGGTATCCGGGCCGCTCGAGACCTTGTACGAGATGGTCGTGCCCTTCGCGACTTCCTTACCGGCTTCGGTGCCCTGCTCAAAGACCTGGCCCTCATCAGCCTCGTTGGCCTCCTCGGAGGCGTTGCCCTTCAGGCCAACGCTTGCCAGTGCGGCTTCTGCTTGGTCCTTGGTCAGGCCGACAAGTTTGGGAACCTCAACCTTTTCGGAGGGCTTGGGGCCCTTGGAGATTACCAGGTTCACCTTGGTGCCCTTGGTCTTCTTGGTGTTGCCGTTGGGCGTCTGCTCGGCGACCTTGCCCTCGTCGACATCGTCATTGTAGCTTTGGTCGATGGTGCCGACCTCGAGGCCGGCTTCCTTGATCAGCTCGACGGCAGTCTGCTGGTCCTTGCCCAGCACGTCGGGCACGGTGACCTGCTCGCCGCCAAAGAGTCCTGTGGCAAAGGCCACCACGATGCCGATGACGGCAACGGCTGCCACCACGGCGGCGATGATTTTGTTCTTGTTGGATTTGGGCTCTTCGACCTCGTAGGAGCCGGTGGAGCCCGAAACCGAGCTACGGGCGGTATTTTGGCCGCTCACGCCCGAGACGGGACGCACCATGGCGCGCGTCTGATCGGAAAGCTCGCGAGTCTTGGTGGCGCCCAGCTCACCGGGGGCACCGATGATGCGCGTGGGCTCCGAGACGTTGACGGCACGGCCCGACAGGTAGCTGTTGAGTACCTGACGCAGCTCGTCGGCGGTCTGGAAGCGGTTTGCCGGATCCTTCTCCATGCACTTGAGGATGATGCGCTCAAGGTCGGCGTCGACACCGGAGTTGATCTGGCTCGGCGGAATAGGCAGCTCGTTGACCTGCTTGAGTGCGACCGAGATAGCGTCGTCACCGTCAAAGGGAACGCGGCCGGTGGCGCACTCATACATCACGACGCCCAGCGAGTAGATATCCGAGGTGGGGCCGAGGTCCTGACCACGGGTCTGCTCGGGGCTGACGTAGTGGGCGGTTCCCAGCACGTTGTTGTCTTGCGTGAGGTGGCTGTTCTTGGCGCGCGCAATGCCAAAGTCCATCACCTTGATGTTGCCGTCGGGCAGCACCATGATGTTCTGCGGCTTAATGTCGCGGTGGATGATCTCGTGCTTGTGGGCGACCGAAAGCGCGGAGCTGATCTGCGAGCCGATCTGGGCGACCTTCTTGGGGTCGAGGGCGCCGTGGCTCTTGATGCCGCTCTTAAGGTCGGTGCCGCGCAGGTACTCCATGACGATGTAATAGGTGTCGCCGTCCTTGCCCCAATCGTAGACGCCCACGATATAGGGGGAGGAGAGACCGGCTGCTGCCTGGGCCTCCTGCTTAAAGCGTGCGGCGAAGGTTGCGTCGCCAGCATACTGCGGCAGCATGATCTTGACGGCTACCGTGCGGTCGAGGACCTGGTCCTGTGCACGGTAGACGGTCGCCATGCCGCCTGTTCCCACCTTATCCTTGAGGAGGTATCTTCCCCCGAGGACCCTCTGTTCCATTCCTGCTCCTAACATAACTATTCGCTCAACGATGTGTGTAGTACCTACGATGTGGCCGCTGGGGCCGTGTGGCGCGTTGCCGCTAACTCTTCGGCCGCGGCGCGCCTCGGGTGTCCGATTCGATCATGGGCATCACGCTCCCTGTGCGGCAAGCGCCGCGGTCAGGACGATACCGGCGATCTTGGCGGCCTTGACGTCATGCTTGTCGTAATCCTCCAAGGCCACCGAGATGGCGACCGTGGGTGAATCGTAAGGTGCAAAGCCAACGAACATCGAGTTGACGTTGGTGCCGCCGGTCTCGGCCGAGCCGGTCTTGCCGGCGACCTTGACGCCCGGAATCTGGGCATCGGTGCCGGTGCCGGACTGGACGACGGCAAGCATGGCCTGCTTGACCTGGTCGGCCGTGGCGGAGCTGACGGCCTGACCCAGCGAGCGGGACTGCGTGGTCTTGACCACGGTTCCGTCCGGGGCGAGTACCTGGGCTACAAAGTACGGGTCCATGACCACGCCACTGTTGGCGATGGCGGCGGCAATCACGGCGTTTTGCATGACGGTGGTCTGCGGGCCGGGCGTGTGGTCCATGCCGACAGGCTGGCCGGCGCCGGCCCAGGCGGTCTCCCACTCGGTCATGAGCGACGGGTCGGCCATGATGGAGGCCGCGGAGGTCAGGTCCTGGCCGAGCTTTTGGCCGTAGCCAAAGGCGTTGGCAAACTGCACGAGCGTGTTTGCGCCAACTTCGTTTGCCACCTGGCCGAAGACGACGTTGGAGGACACGGCAAAGGCCTGCTGTAGGCTGATGGTGCCGTAGCTCTCGTTGGCATAGTTGGTGACCGGTGCGTTGCCGATGTCCATGGAGCCGGGCGCCTGGTAGGTGCTGGTAAGGCTGGCGGTACCGGTCTCGAGTGCCGCGGAAAGCGTAACGACCTTAAACGTGGAGCCCGGCGTGTACAGCGCGTCCATGGCGCGATTGTACATGGAGCCGTCCTCGCCGCCGCCCGTCTGCAGCAGGGCATCGATGTTGGTGTTGTCGTAGGTGGGCGAGCTGGCACATGCGAGCACCGCGCCGGTACGCGGGTCGATGACCACTACAGCGCCCTTAAAGCCCTTGAGTGCCTGCTCGGCCGCCGTCTGGATACGCGAGTCGATGGTGAGCTTGGCGGTGTTGCCCGGCTGGGTCTGGCCCGCGAGCGACGCGATGGCGTTGTTCCAGCTAGAGTAGTCCTTAGAACCGGTGAGCGTGTCGTTCATGACGCTCTCGATGGCGGTGGTGCCATACTGCTGGCTCACGTAGCCAACCACGTGCGCTGCCAGGTTACCGTTGGGGTAGGAGCGTACGTAGGTGCCGTCCTCCTGCTGCAGCGACTCGGCCAGCGTCACGCCGTCGGACGTGATGATGGAGCCGCGCTGGATGTACTTGGAGCGGGCGATGGTGTGGTTGTTGGTCGGCATGTCCTGATAGTCCTTGGCCTTAATGACCTGGACATAGGTGAGGTTGCCGATAAGGATGGCGAACAGCGCCGTAAAGGCGAGCACCGCACGGGTTAGACGGTTGGCGAGCGCCACGCGACCGAGCACACCGGATTCAGGCGTGTCGAGCAGGCGACGGCGCATGCGCGAGCCGACGGAATGGCTGCCGCTGCCGTAGGAAGACGAGGTGGCAAAGCGCGTGCCCGTCGGGGCGGCGGCAGATGCGACCTGATCATCGGTGATGGCGGCCATGGTGCCGGTGCCGGTAAGCTCGGCCTCGCGTCCGGTCGCCTCGTCACCGGCGCGCAGCAGGAGCGCGACGATGATAAAGCTCGCCAGCAGAGAGGAGCCGCCCTGGCTCATAAAGGGCAGGGTGACGCCGGTCAGCGGGATCAGGCGGGTTACGCCGCCAACGATCAAGAAGGCCTGGAAGCTGATGGCGGCCGTAAGGCCTGTGGCACTAAAGGCGGCGAGGTCGGATTTAGCGCGGGCAGCCGTGGTGAGGCCACGCACGGCAAAGAGCATAAACAGGATGAGCACGGCGCCGCCGCCCAAAAGGCCCATCTCCTCGCCGATAGCCGAGAAGATAAAGTCGGACTCGACGACAGGGATGTTGTTGGCCATGCCGTTGCCGATGCCAACACCGACCAGACCGCCATCGGCAAGCGAGAAGAGCGACTGGACGATCTGGTAGCCCTGGCCCTGGGCGTCCTTAAACGGATCGAGCCAAACCTGGAAACGCACCTGAACGTGCGACAGGAACTTGTAGGCGCCCACGGCTCCAACAGCTAAGAGCGCAAGGCCGATAACGACATATGAAAAGCGCCCCGTGGCAACGTAGAGCATCAGCAAGAAGATGGTGTAGAACAGCACGGCCGAACCCAGGTCGCGTTCGAAGACGACGACGAGCAGGCACACACCCCACACGGCAAACAGCGGCAGCAGCAGCCGCAGGCGAGGGATCTTAAAGCCCAGAATCTTGCGGTTGGAGATGGAGAGCAGCTCGCGGTTCTCGGCCAGGTAGCCGGCCAGGAACAGGACGATAAAGACCTTGGCGAACTCGCCGGGCTGGATGGTAAAGCCCGCGATGCGAATCCACAGCTTGGAGCCCGAGATCGTGGTGCCGATAAAGATAGGCAGCATCAGCAGAATGATGCCGATGATGCCAAAGGTGTACTTGTAGCGCATGACCACGTCGAGGTTCTTAACCAATGCGAGCGTCCCCACCATCAGGGCCACCGAGACAAACAGGATGATGAGCTGTGAGATGGCGAGAGCGGGGGCGAGACGCGTCACGAACGTGATACCGATGCCCGAAAGCACAAAGACAATGGGCAGGATGGCGGGGTCGGCACCGGGCGCCAAGATGCGCACGGCAATGTGGGCCGCGGCAAAGGCGGCAAAGAGGCCGATCGGTACGGCGAGCGTCTCAAAGGAGATGGCAGCGCCCGCGGTGAGGACGTACATCGCATACAGCAGGATGACGGGGAACGCCGAGGCGATGAGCAAGAGCAGCTCGGTGTTGCGGCGACTCATAAGCGGCACTCCCTTTCTAATTCTTATCGGAGGCTTCGGCCTCGGCGGACTGTTCGGCGGTTTTCTCGGAATCTGATTCGGAGGTCGATCCCTGATTGGTGTTGTCGCGAATCGTTTGCGCGTCGATCACCTGGCGGGTCTGCTCCTCGTCGATCTGGTGGCGGTACTTGGATATCGTGTCCTGCGCATCGTCGACACTTGTTTGCGGAATGCCCGCCTTGAGGCGGTTTTGCGTGTCTTCGGGCAGGTCGGACAGCTTGATGCTGGTTTCGCTTTCGAGCCAGTGGAGCTTGAGTCCGAGTGGCTTGCCGGGCAGGCCGCGCCAGACGGCGACATTGCCCTGGTAGGTACCCAGGTAGT
>CABQXG010000044.1 GCA_902468045.1 uncultured Collinsella sp. | reverse complement strand
AGATGAATCTGTCGGTCCGGTTCCTCGGCAAGAACCATATCGCGAGCCGTGGCTGCTGCGTTGTAGCTGCCCGACACGCCCTCAGAGATCGGCATGCAGATGGTCTTGTCTGCCAATTTGAAGAGCTCGGCCCACTCCCCTACGCTGGGACAAGCGCTCGAAGAAGCGTTCGTCTCCGCCTGAACAGCGCAGTTGAGCTCATGAACATCGAGCGAAAGGTCATCGACGAATTCACGCTCCCCCACTCGAATTTTGAGGGGCGCAAATGCAAAGGTGGTATGGGGCGCGGTCGGTTGCCAATCACGGAGGTTGCAGCTTGAATCGGAGATAAGTGCCCAGCTCATAGAGGGTCCTTTCTAATTGTTCATCAACAATTATAGCCTTCTTGCAAACCGAATGGACGGCTATCTAGTTTTGAATACTAGATAGCCGTCTAAGATGAGAGAGAAAAAAAGAATGGACCTCGCGACTTAAAGCCACGAGGTCCACATTCACACGCTGTGTAAGATGTCTTAGTAGCGTACGAAGATGTAGTTATTGTTCATGCCGGCGGCAACGGAGCTGATGATAACACCCGTGTTGTAGTCGGAAGCATGAATCATCTGACCACCACCGATGTAAATGCCGGTGTGGTATGAGTTGACCACAACGTCACCGGGCTGCGGATCGGACACACGCGTCCAGCCCATAAAGGTGCCCGTGGTGCCCAGGCGGCAATAGCGACCAGTGAGGCAATAGCTAACAAAACCAGAGCAGTCGAAGCTGTTCGGGCCAATTCCGCCCCAGGAATAAGCACAACCAAGCTTGCTGTATGCACGCGAGACAACAGAACCGCCATCGACGGACTGGCTCGGAGCAGAAGGCGTCGGAGCCGGAGCAGGCGTGGAGGGCTGCGGCGTCGGAGCAGGTGCCGGCGTAGGAGCCGGAGTGTTGCCGCCCTGGTTGTTGTTATTGCTGGTCTGGCCACCGTTGTTGGTGTTCTCGGTCGTACCGGCAGTCTCGTTGCTCACCGTGGCTTTCTCGGCGGTGCTGGCGTTGATGCCGGCCTGCAGCGCGGCGTTGGCTTCGGCCTCGGCGGCTAGTTCGGCCTGCAGCTGTGAATCCAGAGAGTTTACGACGTTCTGGGCTTCAGCCTGCTGGGCGTTAAGCTCGTCGACCTTCTTTTGCGTGGCGGCGACGTTCTTTTCCTGCTCGGACTGCTTATCGGTGAGCTGCTGCTTAAGTTCCTTGACCTCTTGAATGGTCTGAGCCTGCTTATCGGAAACTTTGCCGTAGTAGAACAGACGGTTGAGCATATCGCTCAGGTCATCGACACCCGTCAGAACCTGAAGCAGGCTCAGACCGCCGGTTTTGTACTCGCCGGCGACATAGGTCGAGAGCTTGGCCTGACCATCGGCGATCTCCTGCTGCTTTTGCGTGATCTCGCCGGCAGTCTGATCGAGCGCCTGCGTCTGCGTGGCGAGCTCACCATAAATTTGCTGGGTTTGGGTACCGATCTGCTCGAGCTTAGTACGAGCAGCGGCAAGGTCGGATGCGGTATCGGCGTAGGCAGGAGCCGCGAGGCCCAAGCCCAAAACACAAGCGAGGGTTGCCGTAGCAGCGCAGCGTGCCATGTTTTTGTGCGTGTTTGCTGTGCGCATGTAGCTTCCTTTCCAGTAACTAAGGGTAACGGCTAGTCCACCGTCACCAGGCTAAAGAGCTCCACATCGTCATCAGACGGCGTGAGCTTCTCGCGCGGGTTGAGAAACGCAAGCTCAAGGATACAACCGTAACCGACAAGCTTTGCGCCCATATCTCGCACCAGTTTACCTGTTGCCTCGACGGTTCCGCCCGTCGCGACCAAGTCGTCCAGAATCAACACGGTATCTTTAGAGCTGATAGCGTCGGCATGGATCTCAATTGAATCGGTGCCGTACTCGAGCTCGTAGCTCTGGCTTACGGTCTCACGTGGCAGCTTGCCCGGTTTACGTGCGGGAACAAAGCCAGCGCCAAGGGCTACAGCCACCGGTACGCCAACCATAAAGCCGCGAGCCTCGGGACCCACGACCTTGGTGATTCCCATGCCGGCAAAGTGCTCGGCGAGGGCATCGGTCATGGCTTTGAGCGCCTCGGGATTGCCAAAGAGCGGCGTGATGTCCTTAAAGATGACTCCGGGCTCGGGATAGTCGGGGATATCGACGATTTGAGATTCGAAGTCGTACATTGAATGACCTTTCAATGGGTTGCCGAAATTTCAGCAGCGGTTATATGCCCGCGGTGGCGGTGCCGGATTGCGAAGGGGCGACGACCTTAAGCGGCTTTACGAGAGAATCCTCGTGCGAAGCCGGCGCGGCTGTCTCTTCGTTTTTGGCCTTGGTGGACTCGGAGCGAGTGATTTCCTCATCGAGTGCATCGATGTCGGCGTCCTCGACCACGGCGTTGAGCGACTCAAAAACGCGGTTCTTGAGCAGCGCGGTGTGCACGCCCTCCGTCAGGTCGTGAAGCTTCTTAAACGCACGCTCGAGCTTGGCGTCGCGCTCGTCATCGGAGGTATCCATTCCGAGCATGCTCACGAGCACCTGCTCAAACATCGAGGACTCGCGGTTGGCGGAAGACACGTACTGACGCAGGTTGCGCGGCTCGATATGGAAGCGTGACAGCTCGGAGCAGTAGCGGATGATCGGAAAATCGCGACCATCGACGAGCTCACGATTCTGTGGACTCTTGATGATGCGAATGAGGTCGTTCTCGGCGAGCGAGCGGATAAACGAAATCTCGACGCCCAACATATCGGGAATGGTCTCGATGGGATGCAGCTTTTGTTTAGTCTCCTTGGGCTCCGTCTTGAGAGGAACATCGGACAGCAAGCCCACCTCGTAGGCGAGCGTTGACAGGTCCGTGGCGTTTTCCAAGCGCTGCTTAATCACGTTGAGCGGCATGTAGCGGGTCTTCTGCAAGTGCAGGATGACCTCCAGGCGATCAACGTCCTCCTTGGAGTACTGACGGTATCCCTTAGGCGTACGATGAGGGGTAATGAGCCCCTCATCCTCTAGAAATCTAATTTTTGAGTTCGAAAGATCGGGGTATGCGCCTCGAAGTAGGTTGACGACTTGGCCGATACTCAGATAGTTGCGTTCGGCCATGCCCTACTCACCGGTTTCGATGCGCTCCGGCGTGCTCTCGTGGTAGATGAGCGTAAACGTACCGATCTGGACGGAAGAACCGTCGTGCAGCGGGGCTGCATTGACGATGGCACCGTCGACCCAGGTGCCATTGAGCGAGCCCAAGTCCTCGATGCGAGCGCCGAGGCCCTCGCGAATAATGCGCGCGTGGCTGCGCGAAACGGTCATGTCATTGAGGAAGATGCCGTTTGCAGGATCGCGGCCGATGGTGGTCACGTCGTCCTCGAGCTCAAAGGCGGCACCAGTCTGCGGACCCTTGACGATGGACAGAACGGGGGCGGTGATGCGCACGTTGGCCATGAGGTCGGGAACGGTGACGTCGCTTGAAGGCACGCGGAATACGCAGGTAGCGTCAGCAGTCTTATCATTCTGAGGCATATTGTTAACCATGTTGTCCATGACAACCCCTAACTTATCGCGGACGTGCCGCAAATAATGAACCGTACGTAATCATACCCCAATGAATCAGTCTTCGATTTCAGGGTTCAGAAAGTCGATGTCCTCGTCCTCGGGATGCGTGAGAGCCTGTTTAATGGCCGCTCCGCCCTTAATGGAGTAGATAACAGCCGTGAGCATGGAGAAGATCACGCCGCCGTACACAAAGAAGATGCCGAGGGGCACCGAGCTTCCGTTGAGGCCCGGGAAGGCCTTAAGGGTTGAAGGTAAAAGATGCAGGCCGTCAATAACGGGGAAACCGAGCAGCATGAGCGAGAAGCCGGTCATGAGCAGCGCAGTGGCAATCTTTCCGGGAAACACGACATCGATGGGACGAGGGTGGTAATGGCGCACGATAAGCGTGCCAAGGCCCAGGTAGATGTCGCGACCGATGATGAGTACGCAGACCCAGATAGGCAGCTCGCCACGGACCACCAGGCCCAAGACGCCCGTAAACAGCAGCGCGCGGTCGCAGATGGGATCCATGACCTTGCCGAGCCACGAGACCGTCTTGGTCATGCGGGCGATCTGCCCGTCCATCCAGTCGGTGGAGGCGGCGATGGCATAAATCACGATGGCGACGATGCGGTTGTTATCCGTCACAAACAGGTACAGAAAGACGAGCGTGAGGATCAGGCGCGTAAAGGTGATGAAATTGGAGATCGTGAAGATCTTATTCGACGGGTAATCGGAAGTGCCGATAAGCTCCTTTTTTATCTTCTTTTTGATTCCCACAGGACTCCCCCGCTGGTTAACGACAAAACTTTTGATACTATACCCGTTCCTGCGATGTCTATCCAGCGCAAGCATAGAGAGTCCAGACATGTGGAGGGCGCTTTTAGGCGGCGGGGGATTTCGCATTCGTGTACATCAGCCTCCAAACATGTCGAAAAATGTCGATTTTGGTGGCTGATGTACACGTTTTGATTCGGTAATCACATCGAGCGGGAACGTTGTTGCTTTAAGCAAAATAATCATAGTGATTAAAAACAAAAAAGGTCAGGCACTAAGTGCCTGACCTGCAAACTTCTGGTCGGGACGACTGGATTCGAACCAGCGACCCCTTGACCCCCAGTCAAGTGCGCTACCAAGCTGCGCCACGTCCCGAAGCTTTTGTTTGTTGCTCTGCTCTCGCTCGCAACAGGGAGTATATTAACCCGAAACTTTAGACTTGTGCAAGAACTTTTTTACAATTTTTGAAGCAAGTCCAAAATTGTATCTGCGAGCTGGGGTTTTGTTAGTACGGGAAGTTCTTGCGTACCCGTTGTGCTCACAATCCAGGCCTTGTTGGTGTCGGTCCCAAAGCCCGAATCGGTGCGTGAGACATCGTTGGCGATTATTACATCGCACCCCTTGCGGGCCAATTTGCGCTCTGCGTACTCGACAACGTTATCGGTCTCGGCCGCAAATCCGATCACGCATCGCTCGCCCTTCTGGCGCGAGAGCTCGGCCAAAATATCGACCGTCTCGACCAGTTCGATGCGATCCAGGCGCTCGTTGGCCTTTTTGAGCTTATGGTCCGCTGGGGCCGCTGGAGTGTAGTCGGCGACGGCTGCCGCGCAAATGGCCGCATCGGCCGTCTGAAAGGCGCTCAGAGCCGTCTGCAGCATTTCTGCGGCGGTTTGCACGCGTACGCACTCCACGGCGCGGGGAACATCGAGCGATGTCGGGCCCAACACAAGCGTGACCGCAGCACCGCGGCGAGTGGCCTCCCCCGCCAGGGCGATGCCCATCTTGCCCGACGACCGGTTGCCAATAAAGCGCACGGGATCGATCGGCTCGTGCGTGGGGCCGGCGGTGATTACGATGCGCTTGCCCTCAAGGTCCTGAGGCGCGGGGTTAAGCACCTCACAGACAGCCTCGACGATGTCCTCGGGCTCGCTCATACGTCCCGTGTCCACGTCGCCGCAGGCAAGGTAGCCGCTGCCGGGTCCCACCACATGCACGCCGCGGTCGCGCAGCGTGGCCATGTTGGCCTGCGTGGCCGGCGCCTTCCACATGCCATTGTTCATGGCCGGCGCAATCACGATGGGTCGCGGCGTGGCTAGCAGCGTGGTGGAGATGAGGTCGTCGGCGATACCGTTGGCCATCTTGGCGATGATATTAGCCGTCGCGGGCGCCACGACCACCAGATCGGGCTCCTGTGCCAGCGAGATATGGTGGATGGGGTCGGAGGGATCGTCGAATAGGCCCACGGCAACGGGCTCGTTGGTGAGCGCACGGAAGGTGAGCGGGCCCACAAACTTGGTGGCATGCTCGCTCATAACGACCTTGACTCGCGCACCGCGCTTTTGCAGCAGGCGCACGATATTGCACGACTTATAGGCGGCGATCCCGCCGGTAATGCCCAGCAGGATCGTTTTTCCCTCAAGTTGCATTGAATTGTTGGGTGCCGCCATCGTTTAAGCTTCCTTGCTCGGGAGCACCAGGAGGCGGTGGCAGTACGGGCAGTGCGTAATTGACCTGCCGTCGTGGTTGAGGTCGCTCATGGACGATGCCTGCAGCGCGGTGTGGCAAACCGTGGGGATGTTGCCCTGGATGGTCTCGACGGCAAGGCCGCGGAACTGCTTGAGCAGACGCTCGTAGTCGGTGAGCACGTCGGCCGGCAGCGTGGCGGCAAGCGCGGTGCGCTCCTTAGTGGCGGCGTCAATCTGAGCCTGCAGGTCGGCAGCCTTGGCGCGGGCGGCCTTGGTATCGGCCTTCACGCCCTCCTCGAACTTGGCGATGATGGCCTGCGCGCGGGTCTCGCGGTCGAGCGCCTCCTTATGGGCGACAACGACGTCCTTGCGGGTGTGCTCAATCTTGTCCAGTCGCTTGGCCAGGGTTGCGAGCTCATTCTCCAGGTCCTGAACCTCGCGGTAGTCGGAGCCGTCGACGTGACGTTTTTTGGCAGCCTCGATGGCGTTGTTGGTCTGAATCTCGGTGGTGTTGAGATCGTCGAGCTCAATGTCCAGATCCTTGCGCTGGGCGTAGAGCTTGGTCATCTCGGACTTGAGTTTCACATAGGTCTTGCGCTTGGAAGCGAGCTCCTTGAGCTCCGGCATATTGGCAAGTTCGCTCTTGTTGCGGGCGAGCTCCAAATCGATCTGTTGCAGCTTGAGTAGCGTAGCGCCGGCGCTCATAAGTTCTCTCCTTTTGTCACAGTCCACCATTGGCAAGGGTTCAGTATTTTAATCGCATGACGGGGGTCGACCCCGGTGTCAACTGCAGAGTTCATCAAGATATCCACGAACGGCTCCTCAGAGCGGTCGTGGCCGAGCAAGATCACCGGCAGCCTGCGTAAAGCGAGGTCTTGCGCCACGTGGTAGCCCGCCTCGCCCGTCACGACAACGTCCGCGCCCGCGGCGATGGCGAGCTCTCCAAAGTCGCCTAGGGAGCCGCCCAAAATAGCGACGGTTCGGCACGGGTGATCTGCCTCGCCCCACACGCGCGGGTCGCTTCCGAAGGCCGTGGCAGCACGGGTGGCTAGATCGCGCAGCGTGCACGGGTCGTTGAGCGTTGCAAGCGCGCCCAGGCCGGTTGCCTCGGGGTCGTCTACGTGCTCCAGTGAGCTCACGGGTGCGGCACCCAGCAGCTCGCTCAGGCAGGTGCGCGCTTCGTGCGAGCGGTCCAGATTGGTGTGGAGCGAGATAATGCTCACGCCGCAGCGGGCGGCCTCAAACAGCGCTGCGCTGCACTGGGGGCGTGCGGAATCCGACGGACAAAACGCCTCGGGCGCCTTGATATAGACAGGATGATGCGTCAGCAGCACGTTTGCGCCGGCTTCTTGGGCGCGGCGAACATTAGCTTCGGTCGCATCGAGTGCGCAGGCAACACCGGTGATCTCTGCAGCGGGATCTCCCACAGATAGCCCAACATGATCCCAGCCCTCGGCGTCCGCCTTGGGGTAGCGCTCCAGCAGCGCACGTTCAAGCTCAGCGACGATCATGCGGCACCCACGATCGAGAGCAGCGTCTGGGCAAAGTCGTCCAGGTCGGCAGGGTTCACGCGGTCATCGAAGGAGATGCGCAGTGCGCCCAGCGCCTGCTCGCGACCAATGCCCATGGCGCTGAGCACGTGGCTCGGGTCCATGCTGCCGCTCGAGCAAGCCGATCCGGCCGAAACCTCCAAGCCGGCGGTGCCGAGCTTGACGATGAGCTCCTCGGAGTCCATGCCGTCAACGTAGATCGAAACCATACCCGGCAGACGGTCGACCTGCTCGTAGTCGCCCATGGTGGCATGAATGCGTGGATGGGCCGTAAGCGTGGCGTAGAGTTTGTCGGAAAGGGCTTGCAGCTTTTCGCGCTCCTGAGCCACTTGGGGCGCCAGCGTGCGGGCAGCAGCGGCAAAGGCTAGCTGCGTGCGCAGGTCCTGCGTGCCGGCGCGACGTCCGGCTTCCTGTCCGCCGCCAAAGATGCGCGGGCGCAGCGGCGTGCGGCTCTTAAGGTAGAGCGCGCCAGATGCCACAGGACCGCCAATCTTGTGGGCGGCGACGGACATGGCATCGACGCCCAGCTCGGTGACATCGAGCGGAATATGCAGATACCCCTGGATGGCATCGGTGTGGAACAGGGCGCCAACGGTATGCGCGGCCGCGGCAAGCTCGCGGATGGGCTGCACCACGCCGGTCTCGTTGTTGGCAACCATGATGCTCACGAGCGCCACGTCGTCGCCTAGCAGCTCGACAATCGTGGCAGGCTCAATGTAGCCCGCGCGGCAGGGCTGCACCAGGTCGACGGTAAAGCCGGCGGCACGCAGCAGCGGCAGGTTATCCAGAATCGAATCGTGCTCGATCGCCGACACGAT
>CABQXG010000043.1 GCA_902468045.1 uncultured Collinsella sp. | reverse complement strand
TCTGAGGCGCTTTATCCCCGCCTCGACGAGAGTCAGAACGCTTGGTCTTAGCTCTGCTCTTGGTCGGTTTGCTTTTTGCAGCTTTAGAAGACTTGGATTTCGTAGAAGATTTCTCCTCCTTCGACCCCTCAGCCGCCTCGATCAAAGCACGACGAGCCTTACGCTCCGCACGAGATTCTGCCATGAATTAACCCCACTAATTTACAAATTGAAATCTGAAAGCATTGTACCGTGCCAAGCTAGCGGACGATATGCAAGCGTCCATTTCGTGTCAGTGATAAGTCCAACGATGTTTGCTCCCCGCCCATGCCGGGCAAACCCTCCCTTGTACTTTATCAAGGTAGAGTGTATGATTCTGAACGTTACATGACTCACTTTACCTAACTAAAGTGTCATCAAGGGGGAATACCATGAACACCGATATGTCTCGTCGTCAGTTTGTTGGTCTAGCCGGCTCGCTCGCCACGGTGCTTGGCCTTGGTCTTGTCGGTTGCGGCGGTGGTGCCGGCAAGGGCTCCGCTGCTGGCTCTGCCGCGGCCAAGGATGTGAAGGGCGCTGCGGAGTCCAAGAAGCTCGTCGTGGGCTTTGACAAGTCCTATCCTCCGTACGGCTTTGTGGGCGACGACGGAGAGTACACTGGTTTTGACCTCGATCTGGCCAAGGCTGTTGCCGATAAGCAGGGCTGGGAGGTCAAATACGAGGCCATCGACTGGGATGCCAAGGATACGCTGCTCAACTCGGGGGCCATCAACTGCATCTGGAACGGCTTTACCATGGAGGGTTGCGAGGACGACTACACGTTCTCCGAGCCGTACATGCTCAACGAGCAGGTGCTGGTGGTAAAGAAGGATGCAGGCATCAAGAGCTGGGACGATCTTGCCGGCAAGACCGTGATTACCCAGACCGATTCCGCTGCGCAGGATGTGCTCGAGGGCGAACAGAAGGATCTGGCGGCGACGTTTGCCACGCTCGACACGATCGGCGAGTACAACACGGCCTTTATGCAGCTCGAGAGCGGCGCGGTCGATGCCGTGGCTTGCGACCTTTCGATTGCCCAGTATCAGCTTGCCGCCAAGCCCGATGCTTATACGCAGCTTGATGAGCCGCTGTCCAGCGAGCACTACGCCGTTGGCTTTAAGAAGGGCGACACCAAGTCCGCCGATGCCGTGACCGAGTCGCTCAAGACGCTCTACGAGGACGGCACGGTCAAGGACCTGTGCGACAAGTATTCAAGCTACGGTCTATCTTTCGATAATTGGGTGCTCAAGTAATGTCTATTCAAGTCATGATGCAGATGCTTGGCCAGGGATTCTTGGTCAGTTTGCAGCTGTTTGTGCTGACGCTGCTGGGGTCGATTCCGCTGGGAATCCCCGTGGCGTTTATGCGCATGAGCAAAATTGCGCCGCTCCGCTGGATTGCGCGTATCTACATTTCGGTCATGCGCGGTACGCCGCTCATGCTGCAGATGTTTGCCATCTACTTTGCCCCGTACTACGTGTTTGGCATTTCGCTCACGCCTGATTCCAAGTGGACGGCGTGCGTCGTGGCGTTCATCATCAACTACGCCGGTTACTTTGCCGAGATCTATCGCTCGGGCCTGCAGTCCATTCCGCGCGGTCAATACGAGGCTGCCGAGGTGCTGGGCTACTCGCGCATGCAGACGTTTCTGTATATCGTGATGCCGCAGGTCGCCAAGCGCATTTTGCCGGCGATGGGCAACGAGATCATCACGCTGGTCAAGGACACGTCGCTGGCGTTTGCCATTGGCGTGGGCGAGATGTTCTCGACGGCCAAGGCGCTGGTCGCCTCGCAGGTGAGCATGGTGCCGTTTGCGATCGCGGCGCTGATTTACTGGGTCTTTAACTTTGTGGTCGAGATGCTGTTGGGTGCTGCCGAGAAAAAATTGGATTACTACCATGATTAATTCGGTAATGAATATATCGAACGCGCGTAAGGCGTTTGGCGGCAATGAGGTGCTCAAGGATATTTCACTCGAGGTCAAGCGCGGCGAGGTCGTGGCGATTATCGGACCTTCGGGTGGCGGTAAGTCCACGCTGCTGCGCTGCGCCACGCTGCTCGAGACGCTCGACGGCGGCTCGCTCTCGTTTGGCGACCTTGCTGTCGCGACGGATGCGGGTTCGGGCGCGGTGTACGCAAAGGGCGATGTACCTAAACAGGCGCGCTCGCGGTTTGGTCTGGTGTTTCAGAACTACAATCTGTTCCCGCACTATACCGTGATGAAAAACATCATCGATGCGCCGATTCGCGTGCTTAAGCGTCCGCGCGAGCAGGCGGAAGCCCGCGCTCACGAGCTGATTGCGCAAATGGGGCTGACGGGCAACGAGAACAAGGTTCCGTGTGAGCTTTCGGGCGGTCAGCAACAGCGTGTGAGTATCGCCCGCGCCTTGGCGCTCGACCCGGAAATCCTGTTCTTTGACGAGCCGACCTCGGCACTCGATCCCGAGCTAACGGCCGAGGTGCTGCGTGTCATTAAAGACCTTGCCGCGCAGAATATGACGATGGTGATCGTAACGCACGCGATGCAGTTTGCCCGCGATGTTGCCGATCGCGTGGTCTTTATGGATGGCGGCCGCATTGTCGAGGAGGGTCCTGCCGAGCAGGTCATCGACCATCCGCGCGAGCAGCGTACCCGCGAGTTCTTGAGCCGTATCGAGGGATAGGCTCAGCTATTTACTCAACTGTTTATTGAGGCGAAACCGCCGCAGGTCTTATGATCTGCGGCGGTTTTTTGCATCCGCGAGGTTCAATAATCGCCTCGCAAGCTCGCGCCCTCCTCTCGCCGCCTGTATTCATACGCGTGCCGAAAGGTCTGCATGGACAGGCGACTGCAAGGGTAGTGTGGTGGCATAGGACATTTGGAGGGTGAGTCGGCTCGGCTGCCGACCATGCTGCTCCCGGGACGGCATCGACCGCGAACTCTCCCCGTTGGCGTCGCGCATCGCGCGCGACCCTGCAAGGAGGTCATCATGGGTGCTCCCAAGACCGGCAACGTAAGGAACGTGGTGCTCGTAGGCCAAGGCGGGGTGGGCAAGACTTCACTCGCCGAGGCCATGCTCCACCTTTCCGGTAAGACCGCCCGCCTGGGCGGCCACGACGGCACCAAGCCCACGCTCGACTATGACCCTGAAGAGGTCAAGCGTTCATTCTCCATCTCGACGACCATCGCGCCGATCGACTGGAAGGGCGCCCGCATCAACGTGCTCGATGCTCCGTGCTATCCCGATTTTATCGGCGACGCCTTTGCTGCGATGAGCGTTTGCGAGACGGCGCTGTTTGTGGTCGACGCCGAGGCCGGCCCGCAGCCAACGACGGGCAAGCTCTGGTATGCCGCCGAGGACCTGCGCCTGGCGCGTGCGGTGTTCGTAAACCGCCTGTCGCGTCCCGAGGCCAGCTTTGCGACCACGATGGACCTGCTGCAGGAGCGCTTTGGTACACGCTTGGGCGCCGTGACCCTCCCCTGGGGCGAGGGCGAGGACTTTGACGGCATTATCGACCTGGTGCGCATGAAGGCGCGCCATTGCAACGGCACCGAAGCCGTTGAGTCGGAGATTCCCGAGGAGTATCGTGCCCAGGCCGAGGAAGCCCATGACCATCTGTGCGAGTTGGTGGCCGAGGCCGACGATGAGCTGATGATGAAGTACCTGGAAGGCGAGGAGACGCTGACGCAGGAGGAGCTTGAAGGCCTGCTGTCGAAGGCGATCGCCGAGCGCATCTTTGTGCCGGTCTTTGCGGGCGATTGCATTAAGGAGCAGGGCGTCAACTCGCTGATGGATGACATCGCCACGTACTTCCCGGCGCCGACCGACTACGGCGAGATGCCGCTCATCGACGGCGACTCGCTCAAGATCTCGAGTGACGATGACCGTCCGGTGGCATTTGTGTTTAAGACGCTGGCCGACCCGCAGCAGGGCCGCATCAGCTTTATCAAGGTACTGACGGGTACGCTTGAACCGGGCCTTGAGCTGATCAATGCGCGTACGCGCAAGAGCGACCGTCTGGCTCACCTGTATGTGATGTGCGGCCGCGACATGACCGAGGTCGGTCACGCCTATGCCGGCGACATTATCGTGGCGCCCAAGCTGGCGGCCGAGACGGGCGATACGCTCTCGATTACCGGCAAGGTCGAGGCGGCGGCGTTTAAGTTCCCCAACTCGCAGTACCGCATCGCCATCGAGGCCGAGAATCGTGGCGACGAGGAGAAGCTCTACACGTTTATCGAGAAGGCGTGCAAGGCTGATCCGACTATGAGCATCGATCGTGACGAGGAGACGGGCCAGACTATCATCTCCGCCGTGGGTGAGGCACAGGTTTCGGTGCTGCTCAACCGTTTGGAGGACCGTACCAAGGTTGTGGCAAAGAGCGTTCCGATCCGCATTCCGTATCGCGAGACCATCCGCCGCACGGCAAGCGCTCAGGGCCGCCACAAGAAGCAGACAGGCGGCGCCGGTCAGTACGGCGACTGCTGGCTGCGCGTGGAGCCGCTCATTGGGCCCGACGGCACGAGCGACGGCTATGAGTTTGTTGACGAGGTCGTGGGTGGCCGCATCCCGCGCTCACTCATCCCCGCCGTGGACAAGGGCGTTCAGGAGACCATGAAGGACGGCATCATTGCCGGTTACCCGCTCACGGGCATCCGCGTGGCTGTATACGACGGCTCGTATCACAGCGTCGACTCCAACGAGATGGCGTTTCGCGCGGCAGCCCGCATCGGTCTGCGCAAGGCATGTGCCGATGCCGACCCGGTGGTGCTGGAGCCCATCGAGGAAATTACGGTGACTATCCCCGAGAGCTACGCCGGCGCCGTGATGGGCGACATCTCGGCCTCGCGCGGTCGCGTGACGGGCATGGAGACCGATGAGCGCGGCGATACCGTGGTCATTGCCCAGGCGCCGCTGGCCGAGCTGACGGATTATTCGACGCGCCTGCGCTCTATCACGCGCGGCACAGGCGACTTTACCATGAAGCCCGCAGGCTACGAGCAGGTACCTTATGACGTTCAGGCCAAACTGGTCGAGCGCTATGAGGAGGGCCGCGCCAAGTAACGTGTGGTTTTGCCTGCAATGTAGGTGCTGACGAAAAGGCCGTCCTGGGTAACCGGGGCGGCCTTATTTGATCCGTATGCGACGGAGGAAAACGGATCATTTTTTGGGTTACGGACGGCGCGGTCGGCACTAGTCTCCGGATGCCTGGTTGCGGCCGGTGGCGTAGTCGATCTGCACGTGCGGCTGCAGGTTGTAGCAGTACACTTGGAAGCACAGGGTCTTACCGTGGTCCTCGACCGATTGTGCTTCCAGACGAACGCCACGACAGACGAGTTCCTCTTCGTTGTACATGGGCGTGACGCGGTAGAGCACATGGTTGCCCGTGTCGCGGATGTAGTCGAGGACCTGCTCTTCAAACGGCAGCATGCCCGTCTCGTTGAGATAGCGCGTGCCGGTGAGGAGATTCTTGCGATTGGCGTTTTCACCGCAGAGCGACCAGGCGATGAGGTGACAGCGGTTGTAGAGGCTCTGGCCCGGAATAAAGTCGTAGCGCTGCTGGTGCCAACCGGCAGGATGGATACGCGAGATATCGCCGCGCTTTCCCTGTCCGAGCGACTCGGGGCCTACGCAGGCGAGCGCCTTGCGAGTGCGGCCCAGGCTATCGAGCTTGGAGAACTTCTTAAAGCAGCCCTCTTCTGCAGCGCGTTCGTATTCGTCGAGCGTGAACGACGGCATGCCCAACGGGTGCGTGCTGTCGGCGCGAAGGGCAACGTAGGGGTTGCCGGCGTAGTCGGGAATGCTGCTGAGATAAACACCGCGGGCGCGGTTGAGGTCAGGGTTTTCGACTTCGTCGATGGGAGTGGCGGCGCTATCCGCGGAGGCAGCGTCGCCGGTGTCGGTTGCGGCGGATTCAGAGCCATCGCCAGAGTCTTGGCTATTTTGAGAGTCCGGGGAGCTCGCTGTTCCCGATTCGAGCCGGGCGACCAAGTCCGCCTCGTCGTCGGTGCGGCTGGGACTCTCGTTTTGTTTTTCGGCCATAGCCGCTGCCTGCTCATCGCTTTGCGGCGACAACAGCTTGGGCGCCCCGTCGAGCGACCCTGTGAACAGCGCAAACCCCAACACCACGGCGGTGCCGATGGAAAGTACTTGCTTGTAGGCGGACTTGCGCGACATTGAGGCTCCTGGATGGACGGTTGGGAATCTACCAGTCTAGCAGGAGCCGGCAGGGGCCGTTCTGTCGAACAAATACTTAAGATTTGGGACAAACGCTACGGATTCATTTACCTCATATGGAGCTGCGGCGGTTGTGTACATAAAGCTATTCGGCGTTTCCCCAGATAATACCTGCCAAAACAAACCTGTCCCTTTTTGGCAGGTCAGTTAACGCAGTCCAGGTTGAGCATATGCGAGTGAGCGGGCTTCGGGTGCGGTAAGGTGACGTGAAACAAGCGGGCGCTGACCTTTTGGTCGCGCCCGTGAAGTTGAACGTCAGATTGCCGTGCCCGGAGCCCGCGCAGCGCCGAGCAGTTACGCCGTTTGTAAAACGGCGTAACCTAAAGGTTCATGTTGCCGTGGATGTAGGGGGTGACCTCGGGGGAGATGTGGCCGCAGCCCAGCTCGCGCAGCGCTGACTCGATAGCGGCGGGCAGTGGGGCCTTGCCCTCGGCATCGACGGCGCCGCCGCCGAGGGCGGCGATCTTGGCGACATCTGCGGGCGCGGCCTCGATATGCATGCAGCCGCCGACCAAGCGCGCGCGAACCTGCGCCAGACCAAGTTCGTGCAGGCAATCCTCGCAGGCGCGGATTAAATCGACCTTCTCGCGCGTAAGCTCCTCGCCCGTGGGGACGCGCGTGGCAAGACAGGCTCCCGCCGGCAGGTTCCAAACGGGATAGCCCCATGCGCGCAGCAGCTCGCGCTCTTCGTCCTTGGTAAAGCCGACCTCCATAAGAGGGGAGCGTACGCCGAGCTCTTCTGCCGCGCGCATGCCGGGGCGGTAGTCGCCGCGATCGCTTGCATTGCTGCCATCGATGACGGTGGGAAAGCCGAGCGACTTGGCGTGGTTGACGATAGCGGTAAAGCCGGCGTGCTTACAGTGGTAGCAACGGTTGGCATCGTTGCAGGCTACTTGGGGGAGCTGCAACTGATCGACCGAAAGATTGAGCACAGGGAGCTTAAAATGTGGCTCCTCATTGGCTTGCCCGTCAACGGATCGCTCAAACGAAGCCTGTTCGGGCGTGCCGATGAGCGGCGTGGTGAGGTGAACGAGAAGCGTGCTGGCAGGCATGATGCGGGCGCAGACCGCGGCTAAAAAGCTGCTGTCGACGCCGCCGGAAAACCCGATAGCCACGCGCCCGTATGCCAAAAGCAGCTGTTCGAGCGCCGATAGCTTGTCTTGAAGCTCCTCTGCGGGTGCCGTGGTGTCTAAAATCATGAAACGTTCCTTATCGTTGAGTACTCGATCGAAAACTATAATCCTAATGCGTTACTTGCCATAAGACTTCTATCTGTGTAACGAAAGTGCAATATGGCATATACGTTATATACAAGTTGCCAAATGCGGTAGAGTTGCAGCAACGCGACAGCGAGAGTCGATGGGGGACCGATATGATCAAGGCTGTTATTTTTGACATGGATGGAACGCTGGTCGATACCGAGCGTTTGGGGATTAAGGCCTGGAAGGCAGGCGCCGCTGAGCTGGGGCTCGCGATTGATGAAGCGCTGATCCATCAGTTTATCGGCCGCACGCTGCCCGATGTCATGGACATCCTCGATAGGCATTACGGCAGCCATGAAACCACCGAGGCGGTCTATGTCCGCCACAAGGAGATTCGCGACGAGATGGTCAAGACCGAGCTGGAGCTTAAGGCCGGCGCCGCCGAGTGCCTAGACGAGCTGCTGGCTGCGGGCTATCACGTGGGTCTAGCGACGTCGTCGCGCCTCGTTACGGCCGAGCGCAACCTTAAGATGGTCGGCCTCTTTGACAAGTTTGAAACGGTAACGTGTGGCGAGGACGTCGTGCACGGCAAGCCCGACCCCGAGATGTATCTGCTTGCCTGCGAGCGCGCGGGCTTTGCTCCCGAGGAATGTGCCGTGGTCGAGGATTCGCGCAACGGTTGCGTCTCGGGCATTACGGCCGGCTGCCATGTCTTTGCCGTCCCCGATATCGTGCCGCTGCCGCAGGACGTGGTGGATGGCTGCGAGGCCGTGCTCGATACGTTGTTCGACCTGGCGGCGGCAATCAAGACTGTGCGCTAGAAAATTGCGGCGTTGAAACGAGCGATTGCTCACGTTTGCGCTTAAGCAAAAGGGGTCCGGCAATGGTCGGGCCCCTTTTGCTTAAGCGGCGACTTAGCATACTCGCGGGCGTGCTATAGATACGCACCGAGGTTGATGGCCGTGGCGTCGGTCTGGGTGCTTGCCTGGGTGCTGG
>CABQXG010000042.1 GCA_902468045.1 uncultured Collinsella sp. | reverse complement strand
CCCGTCAGGTAGCGTATCAGATCGACCTGCATCTGGTCGGTATCCTGAAACTCATCGATCATGACCATCTTAAAGCGGCCCTCGTACGCAGCACGGATGGCAGGGTAATCGCGCAACGCCTCGTAAGCCATACGCAGCAGGTCGTTATTATCGAGAGCGGACTGGGCAGCCTTCAGCGCGCGATACTCAGCCTCCACGGAACGGGCCAGGCCCACCAGCGCATCGAGCGCCGGGCCACCGCAGGCAAGCACGATATTGATAAACGCATCGGCGGCCTCGGCCTTGAGCAGCTCGACCTGCTCCTTAGGGAATGCCTTGCTCGCGCGCGGCATGGTGCACGACATCATGAGTCGCGCTGCATCGGCCATGGTCTTGCCGCTCGCCTCGAACGCGTCAATGGCGTCGAGTGCCATCTGCGCCTTCTCGGTCGCGGCCTTGCTTGCGCCCAGCGCCGCGCGATAGGCATCGGCGAGTGCCGAGGTATCGGCCTGGCCGCGCGCCACGCACACGTCGTCCATACCGCCCGGCAACTGGCTCGACAGCTCCAGCAGGTCGCGCACCAGGCCCTTGATGGTCGTGCCGGTGCCAAAGGAACCGCCCTCGCCCGCCATGGGATACCAGGCATAGAGGGCCTTGAGCGATGCCGCGAGCTCGGGGGCGGCATCGGGCGCCGTCGCGCGGGCCAGCACATGCTCAACAGCCTGGTCCATAAGCTCGTCGGTATCGGTGAGCACCGTGAACTCGGGGTCGATGCCCAGCTCCAGCGCATGCGCGCGCAGGATACGCGAGCACATGCCGTGAATGGTCGAAATCCACGCGTCGTCGACGGTCAGTGCTTCCTCGTCCATGCCCTCGTCGATAAGCGCACGGCGCACGCGGTCGCGAATCTCGGCCGCGGCATCTTTGGTAAAGGTAATGGCGAGCACCTGGTCCAGATGCTCAACGAACGGACCGGATTCGGGCGAGAGCGCATAGACGATGCGACGCGTGAGGGTAAAGGTCTTGCCCGAACCGGCGCCCGCCGAGACAAACAGCGGACGGTCGAGCGTCTTGACGATCTGCAGCTGTTGCGGCATCAAGGTCGAAAGATCCATGGTCTACACGCCCCTCCTTACAAACGTACCTTCGTGGTTATACGAGCAGCGGCCATGCGCGGCCTTTGTCGACGCCGGGTCGACAGCAGCGACGTTGCCCGCCTCGAGTTCGCGCAAGCGCTCGGCGATGCCGGCCTCCACGCGATCGAGCAGTGCATCGAAGTCCATGTTGCCGCCCTCACCGGGAAAGCCCTTCTTAAGCCCCGGGATGCGGCCGTCACCACGCTCCTCCTCGAGCAGCTCGGCACTCGCGGCGCCTCGCAGCGCCGGTTTGCCACCCTTGGTCGAAAAATAGAGCGCCGCGCGGGTATCCAGATCCAGCGCCCGGCGCATGGCCTGCGCGTAGATGAGCGTTTGGGTATGCGTCGGCAGCCAGCGCGGATCGTCGATGGGAGCCTCGCCCGACTCCTCGTCGCGCACCGTGGGGTCGGCGAGCTTAAACTCCTCGACGCCCGAACGATGCTTGTAGTCGATTACCACGGCGCGATTCTCGGCATCCACA
Source organism: uncultured Collinsella sp. (assembly GCA_902468045.1). GTDB lineage: Bacteria > Actinomycetota > Coriobacteriia > Coriobacteriales > Coriobacteriaceae > Collinsella. The sequence continues at coordinate 6,876 of CABQXG010000042.1, read as the reverse complement.
TCCACGCGGTCGATACGCCCGCCGAGCGGCCAACCGGCATACTCGACTTTAAGATCGTTAAAGGCAAACTCCAGGTAGCGTGGAGCAAAAGGAGTCAGCGCCTCGGCTTCATAGGCAAGCACACCCTCCAGCTGCGGCAGAATCTCGGCCACCTGGCGCTCCTCTACCGGAGAGAGCGGCACGAGCGGACCCTCGTTGCCACGCTTGGAGGCATGCTCGGCCAATGTCTCGTCAAAGACCTCGCGCAGCAGCTCCTGAGCGCGCGGCAGGTTCTCGGGCGTCACGCGCTCCATGCCTTCCTGGGGCAGACGGGCGTGCAGATGCTCCAGCACGTCGTGGACAAAGTTGCCCTTCTCCATATTGCCAAAGCCGGCGTCGATCGACTGGGGCTTCACGCGGTACGAGACGAACCGGCATAGCGGGCAGGTCGAATAGGCCTCGATCTGCGAGGCAGACGTCAGGCGCGGCACCAGCGGCGCATCCTCGCCCTCGCCATCGCGACGGCGCAGGACCAGATACGGAATGGCTTCATCGCTCAGATGCTGAGGAGCTTCGCAGGTCATGCGCTCGCGCCTAAGACCTTCGCCTGCCGCGGGATCAAAGTCGGCGATGATATCGCCCTCGCCCACGCGCGTGGGCTTGGCAGCGCCAGCGGCCTCGGCATGTGCCCGCAGCTCTGTCCATACGGCTGCCGGGTAGCATTCGCGTGCCTGCCGATCGTGCGTCACGCGGGCGAGCGCGACCGGACCGCTCGCCGCCTGCATCGCACGGCCAAAGCGCACGCGCAGCAGGGCGGCGGGCTCCAAAGACACGCCGTCGCGGCGCAGCTCGGCCGTCAACGTGGCAAGCGGGCCCTCTTCGTGCGAAAGCGGATAGCTGTCCAGGTCGACATCGGCAAACAGCACGGCATCGTAGCCGCCAGGACGCAGAACCGACGCATCGGCAAGCGACACGAAGCGCACTTGCGCCCGTGGCGTGCGATCGACCTCGTAGGTCTCGTAATCGTAAGCGGCGCTGCGCTTATCCACCTTGGTGCGAACGCCGTCGAGCACGGGCACGGTCGCTGTCTGCGACACATCGAGCACGCGGGCTTCGTTCATAAGAATGTCGATGGCGTGGCGCAGTAGGGCCGTTTCAGCCTGGCGACGGGCCTGACCGTCGAGACCGCCAAACGCGCGATCGGGCAGCGCCTCGGCGGCGGCAAGCATGGCCTTGAGCGCCGTCACGGGCTTGTCGCGCCACAGCGCCTGGAACACGTCCGAGACCACGCACGGCACGTTCTTAAACCAGTTCTCGTCACTCGCCGCTTTACGCGCGCCCCTGATCTGGCCCTGCACGCTCTGCAGCAAGCTCTTGACGCCCGCGGTAGTCTTGCTGCGCGAGAGACGCATATTCTTGTCGAACGTGCGCGCGCTGGCGGCGTCGGCACCCGAAAGCGGGCTGTAAATCCAGTCGGTAAGCTCCGGAGCGGGCCACCACTCAGTCTTAGAAGCTGCCCCTTCGTCGGCGGCCTTCATACGCTCGATCAGGTTGGCGAGCGCCGTGAACTGCCTGCCCACAATGGATTGAGAAAACGCCGTGAACTCGGTCGTCTCGGCAGCAACGTGGCGCGCCGCCAAACGAGCGGCGAGCTCACCGAACAGCTGGGGTGCCCGGGCAGAAACAACGAGCACGCGCACGGGATCGGCGGGCGCGGAGGCGGCATCGTTGACATTGGACTCCTTGTGCGCTTTCACCATCTTATCGATGACGTCCGCATAGACACGGGCACGAGCATGGGGGCCGGCGACTTCCACAAAGGCAGGACGTACGACGGACTTTGGAGCAGTCGCGGGAGCGCCAGCATCCTCGTCCAGCGGTGCAACCTCAAACAGCACACCGCGGGCATCAAGGGCCGTGGCCAGCTCCTCACGCATCGCCGCTTGCTCGCGGGCGAGCAGCACGACAACCTCTCCCCCGTTGTTTGCCACGGCGGACAGCAGCTCGAGCAGGCTATACGTAAATGACGTGACGCCGCGCACGCAAACGGCGCGGGTGCACGCCGGCAGGCTGTCGGTCAAAGCGCCGGCCATAATGTCAGCTGCCTCGCAGGGCTCGACCATGTCTCGACGGTCCAAGCCGCTCGCGTAGGCGCGCAAAAGCTCGAACACGCGAGCCTCAGCATCGCTTTTTGGCTCAGGCTGGCAATTGTTGCCACCGCATCGCTCGGCACCCGTCCCTGCCACACCCGGAAGCACATCGCGAGCCATGCGCGCGAGCATGCGCACCGTGCCCTGGCCACACGAAAGCGGCTGAAGATCGGCATCATCGCGGCGGGCAATCATATCCGAAAACAGCATCTGGCGCTGCAGGTTGTCGACGAAATCGCGCCCGTCGCCCAAAAGCTCCCAAAGCGAGCGAAGCCACGACGAAGGCGTCTTGTAGTCGATACCCAGTGAAACCCCGGCTTCCGCCGCATCATGACGGCACAGGTCGAGCTCGGCAAACGTTGGTGCCAGCAACACGGCACGCCCGTGACGGGCAATAAGGTCGGCAAGCAGCGCCGACTCGGCATCGCTCAAATCCGTGCCGGTATTGGTGGTATAGATTCGAACAGGCATGGTCCTCCGCTCAAACCGTTCGCAATAATCAATGCATCCATCCTACCCGCCCAAGCGGACACATTGCCACCGCAGTTCCATCTTTTGGTACAAAGCAACCTGAACCCAACGCACCAGCCGATTGCAGGCATATAAAAACCGCCCCCGGAGGGACGGTTCTTCGTAATTCAATGTTGTCGCTGGCCTACTCGCCATCCTCCAACTTAATGAGGATCTTGCGGTAGCCACCGTACTCGCCGTTCAGCGCCTTTGAAACGCGGCTCACCGTGGTGGACGAAGCGCCGGTACGGGCCTGAACCTCAACATAAGGCTCGCCCTCGTCCAAATAGCGCGCAACCTGCAAACGCTGAGAAAGGTCGCAAATCTCGCGCGGCGTGCAGATATCGGTCAAAAACGCTTGGATATCCTTCTCGTCGTCCAAAAGGCTAAATGCGTGGACCAGCTGCTTGACATCAGGCTTGTCAAACATGTTCTCGATATTCATCGATCACCGCCAAACCCGCCAAAAGGCATCGAAGTTGATACTGACATCGGGCATCGTTCGCCCGTTCTATGCAATAGGGCAACGCCTGTGGCTTTTGCCCGTAGCAGTGTAGCACACCACCAAACTAAAGCGACAAGACTCTCTGCCAGCGGCGCGTTTTTCAGGACGAACGCCGTTTAGAAACCATATGCGCACGTAAGCTCCACGAATATTTGAGACAATGGGCGCCCAAACACCGCGGCGCGCCCGCGCAACCATCCAGGTCGCCGCCGTAAGCCGCTTCACGCGACGCCAGCAATCCCGGCGCAAGAAAGGATTCACGCCATGCGCTTTATGCTTAACTGGCTCTTCACCTCGATCGCCATCGCGATCGCCACGTTCCTCGTCCCCGGTATCCAACCCTTCGGCTTTGCCGAGACCTGGGTCTGCTTTGTCTTTGTGGGACTGTTCCTGAACATTGTCGATTCGTTCGTCAAACCGTTCCTTACGGTCATCTCGCTGCCGCTCACGATCATTACGCTGGGCATTTTCCAGCTTGTCGTCAACAGCTTTATGCTTGAGCTCGCGAGCTACCTGTCGGTCAACCTGCTGGGCGTCGGCATCTCCATCGCCAGCTTTGGATCGGCCTTTATGGGCAGCATCCTGGTGTCCATCACGCGCAGCATCCTCGACAGCATCGCCGAGGACTAAAACGGCCATTCCGGCCATGTCCGTCTCAACAGCCCAAAACGAAGGCCGCCCATCGCAAAAATGGGCGGCCTTCTTATTTTTCAAGTCTCAAAGGGCGAGAGAATCTACCATTTCCACCCCGTCCCCAAATGCAGGTGTGGGTTAGATGACGTAGTCGTAGCCATGATTGGGAGCGACAAGTTGATCAAGCGTCACACCGTCGAGGTAGTCGTTGATGAGCTTGTCCAGGTTCTTCCACACGTCGAGCGTGGGGCACTCATCCGAACGCGAGCAGCCCTTGCAGTCGCCATCCAGACAGGCGACCGGCGCCAGACTGCCCTCGGTCAGGCGCAAGATCTCGCCCACCGTGTACTGCTCGGGCGGGCGCGTGAGCACATAGCCGCCGCCCTTGCCACGCATACCCGAAAGCATGTTGGCGCGCACGAGCGTAGCCAAGATGTTCTCGAGATATTTCTCGGAAATCCCCTGTCGCGCCGCGATCTCTTTGAGCGGGATGCGACCGGCCGCCTGGTGCTCGGCCAGATCGACCATAACGCGCAGGGCATATCTGCCCTTAGTAGAAACCAACATGTATAGTGCTGCCTTTCGGTCATTTAGTCCGTAGAAATTCTAGCCGAAAAATTGGTTTTGAAAATACCCATTCCCGTCAAGATGGTTAATCGACTCGTAATAATCTTCTATTTCCTATTGCGTTACTAGGCTTTACTGTCTACTATGCTTGCCAACAGCAAAACGAACAACCCATAAGGTTTGTGGGTTTAGCTGTTATACACACCGTAAAACCACACGGTATCCAGTCATTTGAACACTTTGGAGGTTCACCATGAGCAATGTTTACACGTCCATCGATCAGCTTATCGGCCACACCCCGCTTCTGGAGCTCACTCACTTTGAGGCCGATGAGGACCTCAAGGCCCGCGTGCTCGTCAAGCTGGAATACTTCAACCCCGCCGGGTCCGTTAAAGACCGCGTCGCCAAGAACATGATCGACGAGGCCGAAAAGGCCGGCAAGCTCGTGCGCGGCGGCGACTACACCATCATCGAGCCCACGAGCGGCAACACCGGCGTCGGCATCGCCTCGGTGGCGGCGGCTCGCGGCTACAAGGTGATCATCACCATGCCCGAGACCATGTCCGTCGAGCGCCGCAAACTTATGCAGGCATATGGCGCACAGCTCGTGCTCACCGACGGTTCCAAGGGCATGAAGGGCGCCATCGCCAAGGCCGAGGAGCTGCAGAAGGAGACGCCCAACAGCATTATCGCCGGCCAGTTTGTGAACCCCGCCAACCCCGCCATCCACAAGGCCACGACCGGCCCCGAGATCTGGGATGACACCGACGGCAAGGTCGACATCTTCGTCGCCGGCGTTGGAACCGGCGGCACCGTGACCGGCGTGGGCGAGTTCCTCAAGGAGCAGAACCCCGAGATTAAGGTCGTCGCCGTCGAGCCCGCCACCTCCCCGGTGCTCTCCAAGGGCCAGGCCGGCCCGCACAAGATCCAGGGCATCGGCGCCGGCTTTGTGCCCGACGTCCTCGACACCCAGGTCTATGACGAGATCATCCCCGTCGAGAACGACGACGCCTTTGCCACCGGCCGTGCCGTGGGCCACAAGGAGGGCGTGCTCGTGGGCATTTCGTCCGGTGCCGCCGTGTGGGCCGCACTGCAGCTGGCCAAGCGCCCCGAGAACGAGGGGAAGACCATCGTGGCCCTGCTTGCCGACACCGGCGAGCGTTACCTGTCCACGGCACTGTTCCAGGACTAGAGCTTCTCGTTCTTAGAACGAGTCCAAGGCACGCCGGCCTTCCCTCTCTTCTGGCAGCCTGGGCTCATCCCAACAGGGCGTCCCACATGACACCCGAACTTGCTACAATGTCTGCGGTGCGGAACCAGCCTCCCGCGCCGCTTTTCTTTTTTGGCCACATGCCACCAAGGAGAACCTCCCCATGCACAACAAGCGCGTGCTCGTCGCCATGAGCGGCGGCGTCGATTCCAGCGTGACTGCCTATCTGCTCAAGCGCCAGGGCTACGAATGCGTCGGTGCCACCATGCGCCTCACCTGTCCCGCGCCCGATCCCGTCACGGGCATGAGTAAGGTCGACCGCGACATCGCTGATGCAAAGGCCGTCGCCGAGCGCCTGGGGATACCCCACCATGTGCTCGACCTGCAGCAGACCTTCGACCGCAACGTAATCGAGCGCTTTGTTAACGCCTACCAGGAGGGGCTGACGCCCAATCCGTGCATCATCTGCAACCGCCATATTAAGTTTGGCGCGCTGCTCGATGCGGCACTCGATATGGGCTGCGACTACATCGCCACAGGTCACTACGCCAAAACGAGCCAGGCGTCCGACGGCACCTGGCAGCTGCATCGCGGCGAGGACCCCAAGAAGGACCAGAGCTACTTTTTGTATTCGCTCACGCAGGAGCGGCTGTCGCGCACAATCTTTCCGCTGGCCGGGCTGGACAAAGAGCGCGACGTGCGCCGCATTGCCGCCGAACAGGGCTTTGCCAACGCCAAAAAGGCCGAGAGCGAGGATATCTGCTTTATTCCAGACGGCGACTACGCGGGCTATATCGAGCGCCGCTGCGGACATGCCGCCGAGCCGGGCGATATTGTATGGCGCGACGGCAGCGTGGTCGGGCGCCACAACGGCGCACTGCGCTATACCATCGGCCAGCGCAAGGGTTTGGGCGTAGCGATGGCGCATCCCGTATACGTGACAGGCGTCGACGCCGTCAACAACACCGTGCATCTGGGCGAGGCCGAGGACCTAACGGCCACAGCACTCACGGCCGACGACTGGATCTGGAGCGCCCCTGCCGACCGCATGGAGGCAGAACTCGATGCCGGCGGCATTCGCGTGGGCGCCAAGTACCGTTACCGTCAGAAAGACCAAGCAGCGACCCTTACGCGCGGCGAAAACGGGCAAATGCTGCTGACTTTTGACGAGCCGCAGCGAGCCATCGCCCCCGGCCAAGCCGTTGTAGTCTATCGCGGCGACATCGTCCTCGGCGGCGGTACCGTGACCGGCGCCATCAAGTAGTCCCATCCCCTTCATAAGTTGCGGTGAAATAGGGACTGTTTAAGCGTTTAAAACCGCC
>CABQXG010000041.1 GCA_902468045.1 uncultured Collinsella sp. | reverse complement strand
TCTGTGCCAATGCCGCCGCACGGCAAAACACGCACTCATTTCTTTACCAAAAGCGCGAAATCCACCCTTCGAGGCCCAAAAAATAAAGCCCCAAGCGCTAAAAGTGTTCGCCCGGTGGCAAACCCACACCTCACACAGGGCTGATAAATCGTTTTAGCAAGAACCAAATCGACCTGGTTTTCGGAAGTATGCGGCAAATTCTGGAACCTCCGAGCACACCCTGTTTTTTTCGCAACAAAATGCCTGATAAACTAGCCTCAAAAGCCAGGTCCGCTCATAGGGTTCAGATTTTGCCGCATACTTCCGGATTGACGCTGGCATCACTCGCTTCAAAGAGATGATTTCGGCCAGGAGGGCATTATGGACCTGACGCTTTGTGGGCAATCCGCCTTTAACTACTACCGCATCCCGCCGCAGGTATTAGGCCTTTACCCCGCCATTAGCCTTGGCAATATGGATCGCAGATGCTGTGGCCTCGGAAGTCATGCAGTTGTAAAAGACCTGCTTCACGCACCGCTTCACAGGCTAGTATTCACTCGGGCACAATCCGGGTCGCGAAGCCTGTTTAAATCGCACCTCCTGACCCAAGAGCCGCCTCCTGGGTCGTTTAGACAGACTGAACATGGATTTGATGTCACTTCACCGGAGTTCACGCTGCTCAGCCTTGCCACACAGGTCTCACGCAACCAGTTACTCATGGCGTGCTACGAGATGTGCGGCTCCTTTGCAGTGTTTAAGCCCTGCGAGCGAACGCAACAACAACTCGATGAAGCTATTTCGCTTAAGTTCATTCCACCCAACTGCGGCTGGGAGCGAGTTAACGACACCAAGGGCAATGACACCAACTTGTGGAAGCGCACGCCGCTTCTTACCGCAACGGATATCGCCGCGTTCGCCAAGCAAGCCGCAGGCCTGCGCGGCGTCAAACAACTGCGCTGGGCGGCCGAGCACATGACGGGGCAGGCCGCCTCGCCCTTCGAAGTACAGACCTCCATGCTTATCTCGCTCCCCCGCGACGAGGGCGGCCAGGGCATCGAGATCGCCAACAACGCGCGCATCCCGCTCAGTGAAGCCGCACGTTCGCTGTATGACAAAACCTGCTGCTACGCCGATATCCTCATCGAAAGCGCCACCGACAGCATGGGCGTCATTCTGGAATGCCAAGGCCGCTCTGTCCACGACAGCGAAGCCGCGAGCCTCTCCGATGCCGAGCGCGCCACCGCACTCACAAGCATGGGCTACGACGTCATCCAAATTACCTATAACCAGATCAAGGAGAAGAAGAGCTTCGACCACATAGCCGAGCTCATCCATAAAAAGGCCGGGCTTCCCCACATCCCAAAGACCAAACAGGAGCGCATTGCCGAAGATACCTTACGGCAAGAGCTACTTGTCGATTGGGTTGAGCTATTCACTGCCGGGCCGGCCGGCTAGCAGCTAGCGATCAGAGGGACTGCGGGGACGTCAGAAGCGGCAACGCGAGTCGCAAAACCCGCCTCGGTCAGCTCGATCACCTCGGTAAACGTTGCGTCGAAGAATTCCTCGGTTAGCAGGCGGTATGGCGGATGGTCGGGATCGCCGGGGTTTTCGCGTACAATCTCGTGCATGACGCCGATGGTCTTGAGCACATACTCCTTATGGATGGGATACTGCCCAAAACGCGTCGCCGCAGTATACAGGCGATCGGTCGCGCGCGGAATCGAAACAATGCCGAGCGTCTTGCCGAACCAGTCAAAGTCGCCTTGCTTTTTAATGCGGAACTCCTCGCACGGCTTGCCGCCGTGCGCCTCCAGGTACTGATTCACGCGCGTATTCCATACGGTATCGGCCACCAGATGCGACCAGACACCCAGTGTCAAATCGAGCAACGACTGCGCCACATCTTCGGACGCAAGCGAGAACTCACGAGCGCCGGGACCGACAACCGGCTCAGCATCCCTGTAGCGCTGGGGATAGTGCACGCGATTCAGTCGCTCGCGCTCCTCGATAATCGAGGTCGCCGCGGCTGGCGCACCGGTGGGCGAACTTTTAAGCAACGGTGCCACATAGGTATCCCAGAACTCGTGCTCACGCGGCTTAGGGATAGGCTCGGGCTTGGCAAAGTGCGTAATGCGGTACGGGATGGGATCGGCGATGCCAGGGACCATATAGCCCACGAAAATATCCGGAACCACGCAGCCAAACAAAAAGGCATTGCGGTCGCGCACGCTCTTGGCAAGCGCACCGGTGCGCTCCAGCAAACGCTCCGTCTGAGCGATATGAATGTTCCAGCTTGGCATAGCCACCCCCATAAAAAACCTGGATAACTATACCATCACGGCAAAGCCGCGCGGGCGGCTACGCACGCTCTACGCAGCAACTAGTCCGTAGCACCGCTTTCGGTTCCATACGACGGCGAAGGCGCCTCGACCACATGGTGATATCGATCGATATAGATTGCACGGGCACTCAGGCGTCGCACCAAATCCTGGTGATGTGTGCTCATCAAGACCGTCTTACCCGCCGCGACGTAGGCCAGCAAAAAGTTGACCACGATGTCGCATGAATCCTCGTCGAGCCCATTAGTAGGTTCGTCGAGAACCAAGATATCGGGGTTCATCGATACGACTGCCGCCAGCGCCACACGCTTCTTTTGCCCACCCGAAAGCTGATAGGGCGAGGCATCGACCAGGTCGGCAACTTGAAACAGTTCTATGGCATCGTGCACGCGACGGTCGAGCTCGTCTGCCGGCAGCCCCATCTGCGCGGGACCAAAAGCAACTTCCTCACCCACCGTAGCGCAGAACAACTGGGCGTCGGCATTCTGGAACACAAAGCCCACGCGCTGATGGAACCGCTGGGCCGTCGCGGAATCCTTGAGATATGCCGCATCGACCATACACCCGTCAAACAGGTATGCCCCTGCGTCCGCGAGTTCAAGGCCGTTAATAAGACGCATAATCGTCGTCTTACCGCAGCCGTTGGGACCGAGCAGGGCAACGAGTTCACCACGATCGACCTGCAGCGACACGCCATCGACAACCGTATGCCCCGCATAAGAGAACACCACGTCGCGCAACTCAATAAGCGGCGCGCCCTCGGCGCCGCCCGCACCGTTCGTGCCCGCCGCACTATTCATATCGATCGTCAAAACGTCGCCCTTCCCTACTCACATCGACGGCTAGACCGCCCGCGCTACAGTACCGCACACAACACGGCGAGCAACGCCACGCCGACCGCATAGACCCCATCGCGCCAGCCAAAGCCGCTCCGCGCGGGAGCCGGATACGCGCCGGCAAAGCCGCGGCAGAGCATGGCCTCGTCCATCGCGCGGCTGCATTCCATCGCCTTGATAAAGGTCATGCCCATGATACCCGCGACCGAGTCGGTGCGCGAAAACCCCTCAGGCGCGCGACCCACACTGCGCAGCATGACCGATTCGGTCAGATCGTGCGCCGTTCGGCCCAGCACCTCGATGTGCTTGAGCGCCATATCAAACGTAAAGATGACCTCGTCGGGTAGATGCAGCATCTTGAGCGCCGCCGACATGCGGCTCCAGGTAAGCGTCCACGAAACGCCCAGCACCAGCGACACATTAATGAAGGTCTTGAGCGCGATCTTGAGCATGGCGCCCGTGGCAGACGCGCCCAGCAGCAGGGCAGGCAATGCCAGAACCACCGCAAGCCCCGTGGCGCCGAGCGCCGGTACAATGGTCGCACGCAGCCCGCGTGCGGGGCGCACCGCGACCAGCACCAGCGCAATGGCCGCCATCAACATGAGGTACAGCGGGCTTTGTGTCAGGCACACGCACAGGACGCAAACGAATATCCCCACCAGGCGCACCGGAGCCGAAACGCAAGAAAGGGCGCGGTCGACCATCGACCCGCCCTCGTGCGCGCCTCCACCCAGGCGAACCCGCTCAAGCAGGCTCGCCAGGTGCAGGACGTTCTTTTGCATCACGCGATGACGAGCGCCCGTGGGCTCGTAACGCTGCTCGACCGCAAGCCAGCTAGGCAGCTCGGCTATTGCCATGAGCACCGCTTTCCTTAACCGTCAGCGAGATCAGACGGAATGCGATGGTAAGCACCGCCACGCCAATCACGCCAGACAGGATATACATGGCAGCCTGGCCGGCAAAGCCAAGGCCCTGCTCCTCGGAATAGGCCTGCAGATAATCGCCCGTGGGCAGAGCGTCGGCAAAGGTCGGGGTGTCGAGGCCGACCGAAGCCTGCAGACTGTCGTCACCAGCCTCCTGAACGGCGGTCGCGGCGCCCTCAGCGTCCCACTCGCCCCAGGCGTCACCCGTGGCCAGCAGGCCCAGCGGCGTGGCCACGACAAGCACGGCGACCAGGATGAACGTGGGGACCAGCGAGGTCTTCTTGGCGGTTGCGCCCTCGGTCTCAAGCAGGCCGTCGGAAGCCTCGGGGCCGACGATAATGCTCGGCGCCGTCTTCTTGATAAAACCGTAGATGGCGGCCGTCGCTACGCCCTCGACCACGCCGGCAACCAGCATATGTGGGATCAACATGGCCGGAATAGCCACGGACAGCGGGAAGGGGCAGTACAGCGGCGCGCCCGAAGCGTTGGTAAAGAGCATCGGCTGAATACCAAACTCGATTGCCGCGCACAGGGCCGCCAGGCACAGGCCGACCCAGCCGCTTACGATGGCCGAAACCGAGGTGCCCCAGCTTTTGTCGTGCAAACGGCTGTTGAGCGCACGGAACACGATAGCAGCGGCAAACGGCAGCACGAAGGCCATGTTAAAGCAGTTGGCGCCAAAGGACAGGATGCCGCCGTCGCCAAACAGCAGCGCCTGCAGCGCCAGCGCGACCGAGACAGCGATAGCCGCGGCCTCCGGGCCCAGCAACAGCGCGATGAGCGCGCCGCCGACGGCGTGACCAGTGGTGCCGCCGGGCAGCGGAACGTTGAACATCATGAGCAAGAAGGAGAACGCGGCGCAGATGCCCAGGAAAGCCATGTGCTTGCGATCGAGCGTGGCGCGCACCTTCTTGATGCAGTGGACCCAAACGGGCACCATCGCCACCGCCATGACGGCATCGGTCTGCGGGGACAGATAATTATCTGGAATGTGCATGCACGCCTCCCGGTTATCGGCGCACGGAATTGCAACGCCGTTTGAATCACCTTTCCAGTGTTACGTAATGTCAGATTCGTAACACGACGCGGGCTATCATAGCAAAACGGCGCACTGCCGACAAAGCAGCACGCCGTTATGTAATGCGCGTGTCATATATGCAGGCTCAACGGTGCCTTATACCGGGCATAGCAGTCACGTAGGACTCGGCAGCAGCCACCGCTGACCCATACCCCAGCGCAGGACCTAGCCGCGGACCTCGCCGTTTACGCCCTTGCACACCTTGGTGACGATCTTCTGGTGCGCTTTTTCGACCTCTTCGCTGGTGAGCGTGTGGTCGTCGGAGCGATACGTAAGCGCAAAGGCCATGGACTTCTTGCCCGCACCGATACGGATGGGATCGCGGTAGACGTCGAACAGGCGCACGCCCTCGAGCAGCTTGCCGCCGGCGCTGGTAATACGGCGCTCAAGATCCTCGCAGGTCACAGCGTTGTCGACCACGATAGCAAGGTCGTGTTCAACAGCCGGGTACTGCGAGAACTCGCGGTAGTTCTCCTGGTTGCGGGCACCCTTGATCAGCTTGTCCAGATCGAGCTCAAAGGCAACGACAACCTCATCGATGCCCATCGCCTCGCGCGCCTTGGGGTGAATCTCGCCGACCCAGCCCAGCACGGTGCCGCCGGACAGAACCTCGGCCGCACGACCCGGCTGCAAGAAGGCGTAGCCCTCGCCCTCGACGGGACGGAAGCGAACCTTCTCGATGCGCAGCTGGGCGAGCAGTTCCTCGACAATGCCCTTACCAAAGAAGAAGCGCAGCTTGCGGTACTTCATGCTCCAAGACTGCTCGCTCCACTGGCCCGAGAGCACACCCGCCACGGACTTGGTCTCCTTGGGCAGGCTGGCGTTCTCGCGACCGTGGAACAGGCTGCCGACCTCGTACAGATGCACGTTGGGCGTGCCGTGGGCCTCGTTATAGGCCACGGATTGCAGCAGGCCCGGCAGCAGCGAACGACGCATCTCGGTCTGCTCGGCCACCAGCGGGTTCATGAGAACCACGGGGCAGCCGCGGCCCTCGGTGGACATGCCAATCTTCTCCAGGTCGCCCGGGGCGGCAAAGCCAAAGGTCGTGGTCTCGTTGAGGCCACAGGCGCGCAGGATCTCGCCAACCTTGCGGGTAAGCTTCTGCTCGCGCGTCAAACCACCGATGTGGTTCTTGGCAGCCGGAATGGTCGCCGTGACGCGACCCATGCCCCATAGGCGCAGGACCTCCTCGATCAGGTCGATCTCACGCGGCAGGTCGGGACGGAAGCTCGGCGGCGTGACCATAAAGTCCTCGCCGTCGCGCTCGACGGTGCAGCCCAGGCGGGTGAGCGAGCGCTCGATAAAGTCGGGCTCGATGTCGGCACCGCAGATGGCGTGCACGCGGGCCAGGCGCAGCTTGATGCTGTCGATGGTCTTGGGCGCGGGGAACACGTCCACATAGCCGGGGGCGACCTCGCCGCCGGCGATCTCCTCGATAAGCGCGCACGTCACATTGGCGACGTCCACGCAGCCGGTCTCGTCGACCTGGCGCTCAAAGCGGATGGAGGCGTCGGAGATCAGCGAAAGGTCGCGGCTGGTGTGCGAGGTGCGGCCGGCGTTGAAGCAGGCACTCTCGACCATCACGTCAACGGTATCGTCCTCGATCTCGGAATCCATGCCACCCATAACGCCGGCCAACGCCACGGGGCGCTCGCCGTCGGTGATGAGGCCCATGCCGGCGTCGAGCACGCGCTCCTCGCCGTCGAGCGTCGTGAACTTCTCGTCCTGCTGGGCGGCACGAACCACCACACGACGGTGGCCATCGCGCTCGGCAAAGGTGTCCAGGTCAAAGGCGTGCAGCGGCTGACCGGCGAGCATCATCACGTAGTTGGTGATGTCGACGATGTTGTTGTGCGGGCGCACGCCCAGGGCGTTGAGGCGCTTGACCATCCAGTCTGGCGACGGGCCGACCTTGACGTTGCGCACGATGCGGGCAACGTAGCGGTCGCACAGGCCCTCGTCGGCGATCTCGACAGAAAGCTCGTCGTCGGTCGCGCGGCCGGTCTCGACCTTGATGGCGGGCAGCTCAACGTGGAAATCGCGGTCGAAGATGGCGCCGGTCTCGCGGGCCATGCCGATCATGGACAGGCAGTCGGGACGGTTGGGCGTGATCTCACAGTCGAGCACGGTGTCGCTCGAGCCCACGTACTCGGCAAACGGCATGCCGCAGGGCGTATCCTCGGGCAGGATCATGATGCCGGAGTGGTCGCCACCCAGGCCGAGCTCGCGCGCGGAGCAGTTCATGCCCATGGACACGACGCCGCGAAGCTTGCTCTTCTTGATCTTAACGTCGCCGGGAAGCACGGCGCCAATCATGGCCGTGACGATGTGGTCGCCGGCCTCGAAGTTCTGCGCGCCGCAGACGATCTGCAGCGGAGCGGGATTGCCGTCGGCGTCGAGATTCTTGTCGCCCACATCGACCGAGCACACATACATGTGGTCGCTATCGGGGTGCGGGATCTTGGTGAGCACCTTGGCGGTCACCACGTGGTCGAAGGACTCGCCCACAGTGTCGATCGCCTCGACCTCGGTGCCGGTACGGATATATTCGTCCGAAAGGGTCTTGGGATCCTCCGGAATATCGATCATGGTCTTGAGCCAGTCGTAAGAAACGCGCATCTAACTGGTCTCCTTTCATAAATGCGGCTTTGAGCCGGAAACTGCAACTAAGAAGAAAGCGTTCTAGAACTGGTTCAAGAACCTCATGTCACCAGTCATCAACGTGCGCAGGTCGGGCAGGTCGTAGCGCAGGGCAGCGACGCGCTCGGCACCAATGCCAAAGGCGAAGCCGGTGTACTTCTCGGGGTCGATGCCGCAGTTGATCAGGACGTTGGGGTCGACCATGCCGCAGCCCAGGATCTCGATCCAGCCGCTGTGCTTGCAGAAGTTGCAGCCCTTGCCGCCGCAGACGTGGCAGCTCACGTCCACCTCGCAGCTAGGCTCGGTGAAGGGGAAGAAGTGCGGACGGTAGCGCGTCTTGCGGTCCTCGCCAAACATGCACTTAACAAAGTAGTCGAGCGTGCCCTTCAGGTCGCCAAAGGTGATACCCTCGTCGACGACCAGGCCCTCGATCTGGTTGAACTGCGGCAGGTGGCAGGCGTCGGCCGTATCGGGACGGTAGACGGTGCCCGGGCAGATCATGTAGATGGGCGGCTTCTGCGACTCCATGGTGTGGATCTGTACGCCCGAGGTCTGGGTGCGCAGCAGCACGTCGGACTCGCCATGGGCGTGAGCCTCGGGGTGCGCGACGCTGCCGGGGTTGTTATCGACCACGTAGAAGGTATCGCGGGCCGAGCGGCTCGGGTGATCCATGGGGGCGTTGAGCGCAGTGAAGTTGTAGTAGGAAGTATCGACCATGGGGCCGGACTCGACGGTGTAGCCGATGCCGCA
>CABQXG010000040.1 GCA_902468045.1 uncultured Collinsella sp. | reverse complement strand
CCACGCGATGTTTAAGGGCGAGCTGTTCTTGGGCGCCGGTGCGCTGCTGTACTCTACGGGTACGCGCAATATGGAGAAGATGGGCGGCCTGTTCCGTCGTATGCCGGCAACGGCCATCTGCTTCCTCGTTGGCGCGCTTGCCATCTCGGCCATCCCGCCCTTTAACGGCTTTGTTTCCGAGTGGTTTACCTACCAGTCGCTGTTTAATGCCGCCATGCAGGGCGACAAGGCCGTCATGATTGTGGCCGTGTTCGCTGCCGTCGCGCTTGCCATTACCGGCGCGCTGGCTGTCACGTGCTTCGTCAAGGCCTATGGCGTCTCCTTTGCCTCCGCGCCCCGTTCCGAGGCTGCGGCCAATGCCAAGGAGGTTCCCGCCCCCATGGTGTTCGCGCAGGGCCTGCTCGCGGCCATCTGCGTCGTGCTGGGCATTGGCGCTCCCGTGATCGCGCCCGTGCTGGTCGATGTCGCCGCGTCCGTCCTGCATCCGTACGGCGGCGTGTTTGCCGCCGAGGGCATGGAGCTCATGAACCAGTACTCCGGCGCTGCCACCTCCACGCCCGCGATCGCTATTGCGCTCGTGGTGCTCGTCGGTCTTGCCTGCGGTTATCGCAAGCTCAAGACCGTCGGCAAGGTGCAGAAGTCCCAGCCGTGGGCATGCGGCTATGCTCCCAACGAGCATATGCCCGTCGTGGCCACGACCTTTGCCTCCGAGGTGTCCTGGTTTATGCAGGCGCTCTACACGCTGCGCGACCGCTGCACGGCCGTCTGCTGGTCCATCGCGCACTTCTTCCAGAAGCTCACCGGTGTGGCCGAGGCTGTGGAGCCCGTACCCGACAAGGTTCTCGTCGATGCCCCGCATAAGGGTGTCGAGAAGCTCGCCGACCTCGCGACTAAGCTCGAGGGCGGCAACTACAGCATCTATATCTGCTACATCGTCGCGGCACTCGTGGTGTTCCTCGTGCTCGCCGTGAAAATGGGTTAAGGAGGGGAGAGCATGAACAACATCGTACTTGCCGTTCTGCAGGGTGTGGTCGTCATGGCCGTCGCACCGTTCTTCTCCGGTCTCGGCCGCGTGATCCGCGCCAAGATGCACAACCGTCGCGGCCCCAGCATCATGCAGGACTATCGCGACCTGGCCAAGCTCTTTGCGCGCCCCGAGTCCCAGAGCGAGGATGCGAGCTTTGCGCTGCGCATTATGCCGCCGCTGTTCTTCGCCGTCGCCTTTATGCTCGCGATGGGCCTGCCGCTCTTTACGGCACAAAGCCCCATCCCGGTCTTTGGTGACGCCATCACCATCATGTACAGCCTGGCGCTCGCCCGCTTCTTCTTCGCCCTCTGCGGTGTGGATTCGTCCAACGCCTACGCCGGTATCGGCGGCGTCCGCGAGCTGCTCATGAGCGTGCTCATCGAGCCGTCCATGCTGCTGGCGCTGTTTGCCGCCGCCCTGGTGTGCGGTTCCACCGACATCGCCACCATGGGTCAGCACATCATGACGGGCGCCATCGACGCGCCGGTCGCCGTGATCCTTGCCGGCATCGCCTTTGCGATTGCCTGCTACATGGAACTCGGCAAGCTGCCCTTTGATCAGGCCGAGGCCGAGCAAGAGCTTCAGGAAGGTCCGCTCGCCGAGCTTTCGGGCCCGTCGCTCGCCATGGCCAAGCTCGCCATGTCCATGAAACAGGTCCTGGTTGTCGCTTGGTTCTGCGCGATCTTCGTCCCCTGGGGCGAGCCCGCGACCGTGGGCGCCGCCGCCGTTCTGGGCGCAGTCATCTTCCTTGTTAAGTGCCTTATCGACTTTGTCGTGTGCGGCGTGATCGAGAACTCCTGCTCGCGCTCGCGTTTTAAGGTGCCCGGCAATCAGACCTGGGCCGTCGTGGGCATCGCCGTTCTGGCGTTTGTCTTCGTGGTCGTCGGCGTGTAGGAGAAGGGAGAAACAATGTCATTTGCAGTCAGTCTGTCCCTTCTCGGCTTGGTCGCTATCGCGGCCCCGATGGTGGCCTCGGTGCTCGTCGCCCTGTTCCCCCGTCCGTACGCCAAGTGGTTCAGCGTTTTGGGTGCTGCCGTCTCGACGGTCTGCACCATCGCCCTCGCCGCGAATTTCGCTGGCGCCGGCATGCCCGACACGCAGGTCCCCCTGATCTCGTTTGGGCAGACCCTCGTCATGGGATTCACCTTCGATCGCATGAGCACGCTGCTCGCGCCCGCCTTTGTGGGTATCGGCCTGCTTGTCGTGATCTATTCGATTCCCTATATGAGCGAGAACAACCGTGAGCATCCCGACGCGCCGCGTCGTCGCTTCTACGCTTACCTCGCGACCTTCATCGGCGCCATGGCCGGCCTCGTGTACAGCTCGACCCTTTTGGGCCAGCTCGTGTTCTTTGAGATCACGGGTGCGTGCTCTTGGGGCCTCATTAGCTACTACATGACGCCTACGGCCAAGAAGGCCGGCATGAAGGCCCTGATCATCACGCATATCGGTGCGCTCGGCCTGTATCTGGGCGCCGCCATCGTGTTTGCCCACACCGGCACCTTCGCCATTACCGCGATTGCTGGCCTCGACGCCAAGCTCAAGGCTATCGTCCTTTTGCTCGTGCTGTTTGCGGCCTGGGCCAAGTCCGCACAGGTTCCCATGTACATGTGGCTGCCTTCGGCCATGGAGGCGCCGACGCCTGTTTCGGCCTACCTGCATGGCGCCTCGATGGTCAAGGTCGGCGTGTGCGTGTTCGCGCGTGCACTCGTCTCTGCCGGCGAGATTCCCGAGATCGTGGGCTGGGTCGCCATTGTCGACGCCATGGTCACCATGCTCTTTGGTTTCCTTATGTACCTGCCGCAAAAGGACATGAAGCGCCTGCTGGCTTTCTCTACGATCGCCCAGCTCTCCTATGTGTTCTTTGGTCTGGGCCTTTCGGTCTTTGGCAGCCAGCTGTCCTTTGACGGTGCCGTGTGCCACATCTTTAACCACGCTTTCGCCAAGACGCTGTTCTTCCTGATCGCCGGTTCGTTCTCCTTTACGCTCGGCACGCGTATGCTGCCCAAGCTTCGCGGCATCGTAAAGAAGTACCCGATCTCGGGCGTGGGCTTTGGTGTCGCGGCACTCGCCATTGCCGGTGTGCCGCCCATGAACACGTTCTTCTCGAAGTTCCAGATCATCGCCGGCGGCTTTTCTGTGGGTGCCGGCAACGTTGCGATCCTGGTGCTCGTGTGCATCATGGTCGCCGAGACCGTCGCCACCTTCGCCTGGTTCCTCAAGTGGATGGGCTATTGCCTGCCCGGCGAGCCGAGCGACGAGGTCGCTGCGGGAGCCCCGCTTCCCCGCGCGATGGCGTTCGTGTTCATCGTGCTCATCATCATGGTCATCGTCAGCGGCCCGCTTTCGGCCAGCTGGATCGGTTAGGAGGTAGAACGACATGGGTTATTCGATCGTCAACATCCTTGGCGGCCTTCTGATCGTCACGTCCACCATGGTGGTCGTCTCAAAGAACATCAAGCACGCCATCAGCTGGTATGCGGTACAGTCGCTGGTGCTCGTGGGACTGCTCGCTACGCTCGGTGCCACCACCGGTGCGCAGGAGCTGCTTATGTGGGCTGGATCCGCCTTTATCACTAAGGTCGTCCTGGTCCCTTATATCCTTAACCGCGCATATAAGAAGATGGGCGAGCCGAGCGACGCATCGCTCAAGGCCGGCCTTAAGCCCGCGTGGGCCATCTGCATCATCGCCGTCGAGGTCGCGATCTGCTTTGCCGTCGTGACGCAGATCAGCCTGCCCACGGCCGAGGTCGCAACGCCTGCGCTCGCTATTAGCTTCGCTCACTTCTTTGTGGGCCTCACCTGCATCATCTCGCAGCGCAACATCATGAAGCAGATCTTTGGATACTGCCTTATGGAAAACGGCAGCCATGTGACGCTCGCGCTTTTGGCCCCCACCGCTCCCGAGATCATCGAGATCGGTATCGCCACCGACGCCATCTTTGCCGTCATCATCATGTCCATCGTCGTGCGTCGCATTTGGGACGACTCCCACTCGCTCGATGCGCGCGACCTGTCCGAGCTGAGGGGGTAGTCCATGGAAACGTTGATTCTCGCCCTGCTCGCGACTCCTTTGGTGTTCTCGCTGGTCATGGCGTTTTTGCCCAAGAACACGTCCTATAACGTGTTTGCCGGTCTCAACCTGGTCTCCGTCGCAGCCGTCCTGGTGCTGTCGATTATGACGGCCGGCGACGTCCTTATGAGCGGCGAAACCGCGAGCGCTCTTGGCCTGTGGTTCCACCTCGATTCGCTGGGCGCCATCTTTGTGCTGCTCATCGGCTTTATCGGTTTTCTTACGGGGCTGTTCTCGCTGCCCTATGTAAAGGCCGATATCGAGGAGGGCTCCATGCCCGCCGAGCGCGCCAAGCAGTATTTTGCGCTGTTTAGCCTGTTTGTGTTCACCATGCTGCTCGCGTGCCTGTCCAACAACATGATCCTCACGTGGGCCGCCGTGGAGGCAACCACGCTTTCCACCGTGTTCCTCGTGGGTATCTACAAGAACAAGACGGCCCTCGAGGCTTCTTGGAAGTATGCGATGGTCTGCACCGCCGGCGTGGCCTTTGGCTTGTTCGGTACGCTTTTGATCTACGCCAACGCCGCCGACGTGATTCCCAACGCCCACGAGGCCGCATTCCTGTCATGCGTGCTGCCGTACGCCGACCAGTTCGACCCGACGCTCATGCGCCTCGCCTTTGCGTTTATCGTGATCGGCTTTGGCACCAAGGCCGGCCTGTTCCCCATGCACACTTGGCTGCCCGATGCCCACTCCCAGGCCCCGAGCCCTGTCTCGGCCCTGCTCTCGGGCGTGCTGCTCAAGTGCGCCATGCTCGTGATCATGCGCTTCTATGGCTTTACCATCCAGGCCGTGGGCGCCGAGTATCCGCAACTTTTGCTGCTGATCGTCGGCACGCTGTCCATTTTGGTGGCGGCGCTTTCGATGTTTCGCCAGGACGACCTCAAGCGCCGCTTTGCGTACTCGTCTGTGGAGAACGTGGGTGTTATCGCCCTGTGCCTGGGTATCGGCGGCCCGCTGGGTATCGCCGCGGCCCTGCTGCACTGCGTGTTCCACGGCTTTACCAAGACGCTTGCCTTCTGCGTGTCCGGCAACATCCAGCACGCCTTTGGCACGCGTAGCCTGGCCAAGATCCAGGGCGTCGTCGAGGTTGCCCCCGCAACCGCCGCGCTCGCCGTCCTGGCGCTGCTCGGTCTTGGCGCCTTCCCGCCCTTTGGCATGTTTATCTCCGAGTTCCTGACTTTTGTCGCCGGTGTTACCGCCGGTCCCATGTGGCTGGTCGTCGTGGTCGCCCTCGGTCTTACCGTGGCCATCTCCGCGCTCACCCGCATCGCACTCAAGTCGGTATTCGGCCATGCGCCCCAGGGCATGGGCAAGCATGAGGCTCCGGCGCTCATGCTTATTCCCGAAATCATCCTGGCTGTCATGATCTTGTGGTTTGGCATCGCCACCCCGCTGCCTCTCGTGCACGGTGTGGAGACCGCGACCGGCATCGTGCTCGAGCAGAGCACCGAGGAACTTCACGCGACGCCGATGTACCGCGCTGTGTTCGGTACCGAGACCGCTCAGAGCGAGGTGGAGTAACGAATGATTGAAACTGAGAACAAGGTGTATGCCCGTCGCTGCGAGAGCCATGTCGAGGCCCTGCGCCGCGCCGTTCCGGGCTGCATCGAGAAGGTCGAGTGGCAGTGCGAGGACCAGCTGACGATTACCGTCAAGCAGGACAAGCTGCCCGAGGCCGTCCACTACCTGTATTACGAGCGCTACGGCTGGATTCCCGTGATCATCGGCAACGATGAGCGCAGTCTGTGCGGCCGTTACGCTGTGTACTACGTCATCTCCATGGAGGGGGAGGACCCCGGCTGGGTGACCGTGCGTACCGAGGTCGATCCCGCCAAGATGACGTTCCCGTCCGTGACGCCGTTCGTCCCCGCCTGCGTGTGGGGCGAGCGCGAGCTGCGCGATATGTTCGGCCTGATCCCCGAGGGTCTGCCCGATCGTCGCCGCCTGGTGCTGCCCGATGACTGGCCCAGCGGCCTGTACCCGCTGCGCAAGGACTCCATGGACTACCGCTTCCGTCCCGCTCCCGCGAGCGACATGGAAAACTACGAGTTCTTGGCCGACACCAAGGGCAAGGAGACCACGCTCGTCCCCATGGGCCCGCTGCACATTACCTCCGACGAGCCCGGCCACTTCCGCCTGTTCGTCGAGGGCGAGACGATCGTCGACGCCGACTACCGTCTGTTCTATGTGCACCGCGGCATGGAGAAGGTCGCCGAGACGCGTCTGAACTATGACGCTGTGACGTTCCTCGCCGACCGCATCTGCGGCATCTGCGGCTGCGCCCACTCGGTGGCCTATGCCGAGGCCGTCGAGCGCGCCCAGGGCATTCATGTCCCGCCGCGCGCCCAGTACATCCGCGCTATCATGCTCGAGGTCGAGCGCCTGCACTCGCATCTGCTCAACATCGGCCTGGCGTCGCACTACACAGGCTTCGACTCCGGCTTCCAGCAGTTCTTCCGCGTCCGCGAGAAGTCCATGGACCTGGCCGAGAAGCTCTCCGGTCACCGCAAGACCTACGGCCTCAACGTGATCGGCGGCGTGCGTCGCGACATTTTGGCCGAGCAGAAGCTCTCCACGCTCACGACCATCCACCAGCTGCGCTCCGAGGTTCAGGAGCTCGTCGACGTCTTGCTCTCCACGCCCAACTTTATTGAGCGTACGAGTGGCATCGGCATCTTGGACCGCAAGATCGCACGCGACTTCTCGCCGGTCGGTCCGCTCATGCGTGGCTCGGGCTATGCCCGCGACGTGCGTTTTGACCATCCCTTCGACGGCTACGCCGATCCGGACGTTCAAAAGATGCACGCCGCCACGGCCGACACCTGCGATGCCTTCGGCCGTACCGCCGTTCGCATCCAGGAGGTCTACGATTCGATCGACATGATCGAGACCATGCTCGAGAACTGCCCGTCGGGCCCCATCCTCACCACGGATTGGGAGTACACCCCGCACAAGTACGCCATCGGCGCCACCGAGGCGCCGCGCGGCGAGGACGTGCACTGGGCCATGCTCGGCAACAACCAGAAGTGCTACCGCTGGCGCGCCAAGGCCGCCACGTACAGCAACTGGCCGGTCCTGCGCTACATGTTCCGCGGCAACACCGTGGGCGACGCGGCGCTGATCGTCGGCTCGCTCGACCCGTGCTACTCCTGCACCGACCGCGTGACGGTGACCGATGTCGCCGCCAAGCGCGACCATGTGCTCGACAAGGAGCAGTTCGAGAACGTCTGGCGCGACAAGTCGCCGCTTGCGGGCGAGGGCACCATGGCCGCTCCGCTCGATGAGGAGGCGCTCTAATATGCTGAAGCTTTGGAAGGTTAACGCCAAGGCCGGCGACGCGACGGTCAAGTACCCGTTTGCGCCGTTCCCCACCAACAAGGACATGCGCGGCAAGCCCGAGCACAACGCCGAGCTCTGCATTGCCTGCGGTGCCTGCGGCGTGGCGTGCCCGGCCGATGCCATTCGCATGGACACCGACCTTGCGGCCGATACCATCACCTGGTCGATCGACTACGGTCGCTGCATCTTTTGCGGCCGTTGCGAGGAAGCCTGCCCCATGGAGGCCATCAAGCTCACCGAGGAGTTTGAGTTGGCCGTCATGAGCAAGGACGACCTCACCAGCAAGAGCGTCTACACGCTCGAGCACTGCTCGCGCTGCGGCAAGCCGTTCGCCCCGCACAAGGAGATCGACTACGCCAAGCGCCTGCTGCAAAAGGCCGGCGGCATGGAGGCCGAGCAGGCCGCCCGTACCGTCGGTATGTGCCAGGAGTGCAAGCGCGAGCTCGACGCCCTGAGCGCCGCCTCGGCCGTAAAGACCGGCAACGCGCACGGCATGGCCGCCAACGAGACGCTTGCGTCCGGTGAGCCCCAGGGTCCCGGCATGGAGTATCTGGGCGGCCACGGCGTGAACCCGGAGTATATCGACCGCGAGCTCAACCCCGATGCGCCCGAGATTCCCGCCGGTCCGGCGCCGGTCGAGGGCATCATCATGGATTTTGAAACGAAGGAGGAGTAACCATGGCCGAACCCACGCTTTTGCCCGAGCGGCTTCAGTACCGCCCGACCAAGATCGAGCTCGACGAGAGCATCGAGAAGGCCAAGGCGACCCTTCTTAAGAAGATCAAGCGCTCGGTGTACGTCTACCGTGTCGACTGCGGCGGCTGCAACGGCTGCGAGATCGAGATCTTCGGTTCCATCACGCCCGTCTTCGACGTCGAGCGCTTTGGCATCAAGGTCGTGCCTTCGCCCCGTCACGCCGATGTGCTGCTGTACACCGGCGCCGTGACGCGTGCCATGCGCATGCCGGCCCTGCGCGCCTTTGAGGCCGCACCCGATCCCAAGATTGTGGTGTCCTACGGCGCGTGCGGCTGCACCGGCGGCATCTTCTACGACAACTACTGCGTCTGGGGTGGCACGGATAAGATTCTGCCGGTCGATGTCTATATCCCCGGCTGC
>CABQXG010000039.1 GCA_902468045.1 uncultured Collinsella sp. | reverse complement strand
CCCTGCGAGCTCGCCACCCGTGAAGCGCTTCGTCGCCTTGAGCGTTACCGAGGTCCCCTTCGGTCGGTACGTGTTCGTGATCTTGGCGATTTTGTCAGCGACCTTGATCGGGTTGTCCTCATGGCTCACGCCGTCGTCGGTGTAGGTCTGCTCCATCTTGACTGCCGGCTGCGACAGCGTGCCGTCGCCGTTATCGCTCACCGTCACCGTGACGCGGTAGGAAGCGCTTGAATACCCGAACCCGGGCAGCCAGCTAGCGTCGTTTTGAGACGGCGTGGCCTCGGCGATGAGATAGGTGTAGGTGCCGGGCTTGGTGTACTCAATCTCGCCGAAGTCGAACTTGTCCCCGTTCTCAACGGTCTTCACAACCTGCTTCATACCACTCACGGGTGCATTCTCGGCACCGTCGGGCATCGGCGTGCCCTTGTCCGCGCGCAGGTAAATCTTGAAGCTATCGCCATCTTTCCAGTCACGGCCCTGGAGCACCTTCTGCGCCCAGAACGCATTGGTGAGCGTCACCGGCGACTTTACGCTGTAGGTGTTCGTGAATACCAGCTTGTTGGCGTCGGCCAGTGTGCCGTCGGCGTTCTGCTTTGCGATCGTGCCGGAGATGCTGTCGCCCTCGCCACTCAGGGCGTTGCCGCCCTGCTCGCGCTTGGTCAGCGTGTAGCCGGCCGGCATCTTATCCGTACCGGTCAGCTCCTGCACCGTGTAGGCGTCGTGCTCGTCGAGACCGTACACGCGGATCGTCTGGCCGGCCGTGATGGTCTGCTCGCGGCCGTTCGTCAGGTCGAACATATCGCCGACCTGCTTCTCATCGGCCGCGCCCGCCTTCTCGAAGACTGCAGCCTTATACGTCTTCCCATCAGGCACGGTGAACTTGAAGGTGAACCCCGCGTCCTTATTGCCCGTCAGGCCATCGGGCACGTCAACTTTCTTCGTCACCTCGAGGCTCGCCTCGCGTTCGTTCGCCACGCGCACGCAGGTGGCGCCCGTGAACAGGGCATTCAGGTTCATGTCGCCCAGATCGGCGCGGGTGCCCTTCGCATTAGTGACACCAGGTTCATCCTGCGTGATGCCCATACGTATCCAGCCCGTCTCGGTCTCCAGGCGGTAGGGTTCGCCCGCCTTGGTGGGCCCATACTGGTAGATACGTCCGTTGGCGCCGTACTTGAGGTGTACCGTGTCGCCGGCACCGGCGGAATCGACATCGCTCCACGAAAGATTACCGCCATCGGTCACGCCATCCGATGTCTGCCGCATACCCTTGATCCACGTGAGTGTGTTGTCGATGTCGGCCTCTGCGCCAAACTGGCCCAGACTCTTCATAAGCGTGCCCGGCCCCACGAACGTCGAGACGCCGTCATCGGCCGTACCAGCATCGGCATGGACGCCGTAATCGTCCACAATCACCTTGGTGAGCGTGTCGTTAAGCAGGAAGCCCTTGGGCGCCGAGACCTCCTTCAGGAAGTAGGTACCCTTCACGAGCGGCTCGCTACTGTCGCTCGTAGACGGGAATACGCCCGCCCCTTCGAGCTTGACCGGGTTGGCGACCGACCTCGTCGTCAGGGTGTCGTAGGGGGCCTGGTCGCCATCGAGCACGGCCTTGCCGTTCGCATCCGTAGTCACCTGGGTGGACTTGTAAAGGCCGAACTTCGCCCCGTCAACGGGCTTACCCTCGGTATCGGTCTTCTGCACGAACAGGCGATTCTGGATGTTCGTGACGAGCAAGCGCGTGGCGAACTGTCGCTTGAAGTTCGTGCCGTCTGCGATGTCGTCGCTGTACACGTGGACGGTGTTCTCGGGCGTCGCGTCGCCGATCGAGCTCGCCATTGTGTGGTAGATGGCCACCGTGTACTCGGCATTCTTGCGGTCATTACCGCTCAGCAGGTAGTAGTACTTGGAGATGTCACCGGGCAGATACGGAATCTCTACCTGGTACTGGCCGCTCGTGTTGAGCGTGAAGGCGTGCAGGTCCTTCTTCGCCGCCTCGATAGCGCCGGCCATGCTCGGCTTCTTGGCGAGGGTGTATCCCGCTCCCGTCGATGGGTCGCCCGACACGGCGTACCAACTGTTCGGATCGTTGATATCTGTGTTTGCGCTTTTATCGCGCTTGAGCACCACAGCGAACAGTATGCCGGAGTCCAGGCTGACGGTCTTGTTGGACTTCGTCTGGTCATCGTTCGCCTTGTACACGATCGACGGCGCGGTGATGGTCTCCTTCGCGCCGGCGAACGCACCCGTCTGCCACACGGCGCTGTCCGCGTCCATACCGCCGCGGTTAATGATGACGCCGCCCGCGGCGTCCTTGTCGTCGCTCGCGGACACGTACTCGAGCTGCATGCTGCCATGCGTCGCCGTGAGACTCGAGCGGTAACCGTTAGGCGCCTTTGTTTCCTTCAGGAGGTAGTACTGGTAACCATGCTCTTTATAAAGGTCATCGAAGTTGATAACGCCGTTGTCCACGTCATTCGTGAGCGTCAGTTGTCCATTCGCGTTCGTGGTGCCGGAGCCAAGTAGGTTTTCTGGGTTAGTGGTCGTGTCAGCGAACCACTCGTCTGTCTTGTACAGCGCGAACTGAGCACCCTCCACCAGACCGCCATCCTGGTCGAACTTGATAATGTCGGACTCGGGAACCGTCACGAGGTTGAACTTGAGCCTCATGTTGGAGTCGGTGGCGCCACGCTCCAAGTAGAAGAACTTGAGCGTGTGGTTGGTGCCGTCAGCGAAGGTGTTGCCGTTGAAGCCCGAAATATCCCGCCCCGCATCCTTGAACTTGCTTTTCAGCGTGCCATTTGCGGAATTGTTAACGCTGATGTCGCCCGTTTGGAAGTTAATGGTCAGATCAGCACTGGCGTGGATACCGCCAATGTCGCCCACGAGGACATCGTCAATGAACACCCAGACGTCGTCGTCTCCGGCGAACTCAAAGGTCATGGGCTTGTCAGCGTTCGTTTTGCCATCCTTCGGCTGCACGAAGCGCGACGACATGGAGAGGCCGAAATAATGGTTGAGGGGTCCGTTGTTCTGCGACGTAATGCCGTTCGGGACGAGTTTGCCGTCCTTTTCCTTGAATACCTCATCGGCCGCATCGAAGGGGAAGAACTGGCCTACTGAATGAGGCTCAGCCCCCGCTTGCATAACGCCGGCAGCATTGTAGACATCAAATGCATTCTTATTGGCGTTGTACGCCGCGTAGTTCCGCGAGCTGTCATACTCGTAGTAGCCACCCTTGGCCTGCAACAGACCCGTCACACCCATATGGGATATCTTGCCCGTCTGGACGGAGGAATCAAACAGGTAGCCGAGGGATTCTCCCCCCCAGCGGTCGATGAGTTTCGGGTAACCACCGGCAAGAACATTGTTCACGATGCCGGTGCGGACCCGGGAGCCACCCGTATACTGGTTAAGTTCCTCGCTGGCTTCTTGATCCTTGAACTGGAAGCGGTGGTTCTTGTTGATGCCGCCGTTGCCGGAAACCGACAGATGGTTATCGGGATTCACCCAGTAATCAAACAGGTTGATTGTTGTCCCCGAAGGCGAAATCGTCGGAACCGTGTGGTCCGAAATTGCCGCCTCGGCACGAAGCGGCAGGAAGAAACTCGCCGTCAGCGCGATGGCGAGGGCCAGAACAATCGCATATGGCGAGACCGAGCGCAGCCCGCGACGACGGCCACAAGACATGACGGACCACCGCTCGCGCGGCCGGTGTTCACCAGGAAGTTCCCTGCTTAGACACCCCCCCCCGGTAGCAATATTCACGAGTCGAGACGTCATCTCTCTGAGCTCCTGCATAATTTCCTCCCCAGCCACACGGCGACCTGCCCGGGCGCCCCCCGGGGGCCGAGGCGGTCTGGCACATGCCCGCGGTCGTTCAAGGAATACCAACCCCAGCATATGTCTCTTAAGATATCTTAGCCTTTTTCTATTACAGTTTTTGTCTCATTACCGATGAAATCGGCTCAGTCCCTTTGTCACATTCTAGAGCGTGCGGAGCAGGGCGATGAGGAAGCGGGTGCCTTGGAGGTAGGCGCGACGGGTGATGCGCTCGTTGGTGCCGTGGACACCGCGGTCGCATTCGTCATCGTCGACCACAAAGGCGGAGAAGCGGATGCACTCGCGGCAAATGCGCTGGTAGTTGGCGGCATCGGTTGCGCCAATCACGGTCGAGGGCACGATGCTGATCGGCTCTTGGCCCACCGCAGACGATCCGTTTTCCTCCGTCCTCTTGGGATCACGGAAATAGCGGGCGGCGATGGCGCGAACGGCCTCGAGCCCCGGACCGCCCACGCGCGGGGACGGCGAGGGCTCGGAGCTGCCGGGGCCCAGCTCGACCTCGACTCGGCCAGCGAGCCCAGCGGTGGCAACGGCCTCGCGGCAGCAGGCCACGACATCGGCCACGCTCGTGCCCTCGAGCATGCGGAAGTTGATATTGGCCCACATATCCTGCGGCATTACGTTGGCACCGGTACTGCCGCCTTCGATTTGCGTGGGTGCGCAGGTGGTGGTTACAAGCGGGTACAGCTTTTTGCTGGCGAGGCAGTCGCGCACGATGGCATCCTTGCTGGCAGCAATCTCGTCTGCGGTATAAAGCCCCAGCTCGACGAGCTGCGCGGCAAGCAGGTCGGTCACACGCGCCGGCCACTCGATATCGCAAATCGCGGCAATAGCGCGGCTGAGCACTTCGAGCGACGTGCCGCCGTAAGGGTTGGAAGAATGCCCGCCTTCGCTCTTCGTCCTGAGCACGATATCGGCATAGCCCTTCTCGGCAAGATCGGCATGCATAAGCCAACCCTCACCTGCGCTGTACTCGGCAGCCGCAACGATACGATAGTCGCCCTCGTCGATCAGGTACTCAAGCTCAACGCCACGCTCCTCGAGCGCGCGACCAATGGCACCCGCGCCGTACTGCGTGGTCTCCTCATCCTGGCCAAAGGCCAGCAGCAGCGTTCGTTCGTGTTGCCAGCCGTGCGCCAGCGCATACTCAACGGCCTCCAAGATGCCCGCAACCTGGTCTTTCATATCGATGGCGCCGCGACCCCAAATATAGGTGTCGTCCACGTGCCCGCTAAAGGGATCGTGCGTCCAGTCCGTCTCGGTGCCCGGCACCACGGGAACCACGTCCATGTGGCCCATGAGCATGACCGGCTTGAGGGCGGGGTCGGTGCCGGCAAGCGTCACGAGCAGCGAATGGTCGATGAGCTCGACCTCGCCCGTCGCAAACACGCGCGGCCAGCCCTGCTGCATATAGGCGCGCAGGTCGTCAAACGCCTGCCAGTCCACCGTCTGGGCATCCATGCTCGAAATCGTCGGAAACGACAGCACGCGGCCCAGGCGCTCGCACGCGCCGACCTCGTCGATATCGGCAAAATCATCCTCGTGCGCAAAGAAGCGCCAAACCTCGGCCATGCCTTCCTCCAAAAATAACGTGGCAAAGAGGCGGTCCCTTTGCCACGTTCGCTTGCATTATTTGTCGTTGAGATAACGCGAGAGGAACTCGCGGGTGCGCTGGTGCTTGGGATTGCCGAAGAGCTCAGCCGGCGCGGCGTCCTCGAGCACCACGCCCTTGTCCATAAAGACCACGCGGTCGGACACCGTGCGGGCAAAAGCCATCTCGTGCGTGACGACGACCATGGTCATGCCGTCGGCGGCGAGCTTGCGCATGACCTCGAGCACCTCGCCCACGATCTCGGGGTCGAGCGCAGAGGTCGGCTCGTCGAACAGCATGATTTGCGGGTTCATGCACAAGGCGCGGGCGATGGCCACGCGCTGCTTTTGGCCGCCGGACAGGCGACCCACGGCGGCGTGTGCGAACTTTTCGAGTCCCACGCTCGTCAGATGCTCCATCGCAATTTTTTCAGCCTCGGCCTTGCTCATCTTTTTGAGCATGACGGGCGCAAGCGTGCAGTTGTCGAGCACGTCCATGTTGTTGAACAGGTTAAAGCCCTGGAACACCATGCCGATGTCCTCGCGCAGCCTGTTGATGTTGCAGCGTTCGGCCGTAAGGTCCTGGCCGTGGAACCAGATGTGGCCCGCGTCCGGGGTCTCGAGCAGGTTGAGGCAGCGCAGGAAAGTCGACTTGCCCGAGCCCGAGGCGCCGATAATGGTGACGACCTCGCCGGGGTTAACGGACAGGTCGATGCCCTTGAGCACCTCGAGCGAGCCGAAGCTCTTGCGCAGGCCCTCGACGCGGATGAGCGGCTCATTGATCTGTGCGGCGGCCGCGGTGCCGGTAATGGCGGTATCTGCCATGATGATTCTCCTCGTCTTAAGCCTAGTTAGAGCTGGGCAGCGTTGCCGGGGCCTCGGCGCCGAGCTTTTTGCCAAAGGCCTCGAGCAGGCGGCTCGCCACGAGCGTCAGGATCAGGTAGACCACGAGCGCCACGCAGTAGACCTCCATCTGGCGGTAGTACACGCCGGCAACGGTGGTGGTGGCGTACATGAGGTCGAACACGCCGATGACCGAGAGCACCGACGAATCCTTGATGTTGATGATGAGCTCGTTGGTGAGCGCCGGAATCGCGTTTTTAATACCCTGGGGGAACACGACCTTGCGCATGGCCTGCCACTGCGACAGACCCAGCGAGCGCGCCGCCTCGGCCTGGCCGGGATCGATGGACTCGATGCCGCCGCGCAGGACCTCCATCATGTAGGCGGTGGAGTTGAGCGAGATGGTGACGAGGCCGGCGGTGAAGGTGCTCCAGATCTGGTTGGCCTGGGCGGTCTCGAAGCCCATGCCGCGCAAAACGGTGAAGCCCGCGTAATAGATGAGTAGGCCCTGGACCATCATGGGCGTACCGCGCACGATGGTGGAATAGATGGTCGCAAAGCCGCGGCCGATACTCTTAAAGAAGCGCACCAGGTCGTTGTCCACGCGGTCGAAGGTCTGAATACGCAGGAACACAAAGAGCAGCGCCAGGAAGAATGCGATGACGGTGCCGAAGGTGGCAAGCGCGACGGTGATCTCGATGCCGCGGATGAAGAAGTCGCCGCTCTTGTAGGTCATGTAGACCAGGCTCGACAAAAAGTCGCTGGGGTTGGAATCCGAGACAATGCTCACCTGCACCAGGTCGATAAACGACATGATGCAGCGGTCCACGAAAAAGATCGCTGCGATGGCGACCACAACATAGCTACCCAGGCGCGCGCCGCGGCGGAAACGCTCGGAGGCGAACGGCGACTTTACGCGATAGTCGCTCCAGTGCATAAGCTTGGTGACCAGCGCCGCCGCCGACACGACAATCCAGGCCCAAAGAATCGCCCAAAGGCAATCCTGGAAGATACCGGTGGGGGCCAAGAAGCTCAGCGGCGTGGGGTTGCGCTGGCTAAACGCCAGGCCGAGCGCCGCGATAACGCTCGTGCCCAGGTATACATAACGGTGGTCGGCCTTAATAAAGGAGGCCAGGCGATTGACGGTTTTCATGCTGCCTCCCTATGCCGGCTGACGGTCGAGGCACGCGTCCCACATTTGGTCGCGCTCCTCTTGGCTAATGCCCTTGAGTGTCTTGTCGATGAGCTTAAGCAGTTTGTCCGAGCCCTTGCGGCAGCCGACGTTTGCCGCGACCTCCTGCTTAAAGCCCTCGCCTTCGGCAAAATGAATGGGAACGATGCCCGGGTTTTGAGCCATATAGCCCTTCTCGTTCTCGGTGTTGTAGGTCACGGCGTCGCAGGTGCCCTGCAGCAGGTTCGAGAACACCGTGGGGACGGAGTCGACCGGGTTTTTGTGCACAACGCCCGGGATCTCGTCGATGACGGTGTCGAGCATGGTATCCTTTTGGCACCGTGGCACCGCTAAAGTCGCTAAGCTTGGTGGCGTTTTGGTAGGGCGAGCCCTCTTTTACGAATAGGCCAAAGTAGCCAATGAAGTACGGGTCGGAAAAGCCGACCGACTCCTCGCGCTCGGGCGTGGCGCTCATGCCGGCGATGATGAGGTCGATCTGGCCGTTGTTGAGCGAATCGATGAGGCCCGAGAAGCTCTGCTTGACGGCAACGGGCTCGCCACCGAGGGCCTTGCAGACGATCTTGGCGATCTGCACGTCGTAGCCATCGGCATAGGCGCCCTGTACGTTGTCGATGGGGATGGTGTACTCGCTGGCTTCGGAAACCTGCCAGTTGTACGGGGCGTAGGCCGCCTCCATGCCGATGCGGATCTTATCCTTGCCGATCACGGAATCGGACAGGTCGTCGCGACCGCCGCCCGTCGTGGGCTGAACCACCTTGAGCGTGGACGGGCGCTGACAGCCGGCGAGCGCGCCGGCGACGACGGAAGCGCTCGCAGCGAGAGCGCTACCCAAAAAGATGCGACGGCTGCATACCGGCTGGGTCTGCGCATCGCACTGTTGGGGAGAATGCATAATCTGCCTTCCCTGTTGAATCGTATGCTGACGACTTAACAGGATACCGCTCAGCGCTACCTCCAGCAAATGCATATATAAATGCATATATGCAAGTTTACGAACTGAAAACAATTGGTAGTCGTTGGGGACGTTCTTAAACGACTAGTCAAACAAGAACGTCCCCAACGACTAGGCATGAAAAAGGCAAGGCATAGACCTTCTGGTCATGCCTTGCCTTTTGAATGAC
>CABQXG010000038.1 GCA_902468045.1 uncultured Collinsella sp. | reverse complement strand
ATCGGATTGCAAACAACTGCCCTCGTCTAAAGACATGCTGAAAACGACAATTAAGGCATGAGGTATAACCCACGGCAGTTTCTTAAATAACAGGGATTTTGAAAGGAATAGGGGATGGATGAGATAGAGGAAGGCATGGGGGCGCTGAAAGCGAAACTCGGGAGAGTCCTGACAAAGCCCAAGGTATTCTTTGCGGGCCTGGCGCTTGGTGGAGTGATTGTGGCTGTACTTTTCATTACCATCTTTAATAACGGTAAAGCTGCGGGCGCGAAAGAAACGA
Source organism: uncultured Collinsella sp. (assembly GCA_902468045.1). Taxonomy (GTDB): domain Bacteria; phylum Actinomycetota; class Coriobacteriia; order Coriobacteriales; family Coriobacteriaceae; genus Collinsella. The sequence goes on along the minus strand of CABQXG010000038.1, from coordinate 8,373 downwards.
CCCCCAATACGCTTTCCCCGTCGGTCGTGTTTGAACGCATCGCTTCCCAGAACGAGATGGTTTCTGCATCGCAGAACTATGCGATTGTCGATAAGGTGACGGATACCAAGAGGTTCTTCGATTGGTTTGATATCCCGTTTACGGAAAACAGCTTTTGGTACCGCTATGTGGGAACCATCAAGGCGGGTGTGAATCTCGAGACGGCAGAGATACATACAAACAAGAAAAAGCTGACCATTGCGATGGATGAGCCTTATGTAATCTCGAACACGCCGGATATGAATAAGTCGGGTGCTCTCGAGGAACGCAACAACATCCTCAATCCCATTGAGGTCAAAGACGTCACGGCGTTTGAAGCGCAGTGCAAGGAGCGGAGTGAAAGCGAGGCCATCAAGGATGGCAAGCTGCTCGAAGAGGCTCGAGTGAACGCCGAAGCAAATATCCGTGCGATGTTCAACTCGGCATTTGGCGATGAATATACGGTTGATTTCGACTATCGGAAATAGGAGGTCACTATGGAGGATAAAGACGATCTAGCTGTTGTCGAAAGGGAGGAGCTGTCGCGACATAAGCAGAGTTTTGATATCCGTAAGGCCGCTGCCGGGTTGGTTGATGGCGCCGGAAGCGCGATGGCGGGCGCGGTTACAGCCGTACAGAAAGTTGCCGATGGCGCAATGCGTGCTGCAACTCCGATGGTCGATGACGCCTTGGCGGCTATTGCTGATGCGGCCGATGGTGCAGCAGGTGCTGCTGCGGATATTGGTGACGCCGTCAACGATTGGGCATACCAGCAACAGCTCAATAGGTACAGGCCTGTAACCAAAGAGATCTATCAGACCCCTTCATTCCATTTGCCGAACATGATTCGAATTGTTGACGGAAATGAGCGTCGGGGCATCGATGTCTGTAGGGATGCTATTGGTTGGTTGGATACTGTTAAGGGCACGCAGATTTTCAATTTGTACCGCGAAGCAATTGGGGATAGCGAGCTGTCTTTCTACCCTAAACCATCTCTTTATTCCACATATTACATAGATGCTTTTGATCGGTCTCGCTTTGTTGACCTAGACTCCTATTTCGCAACCATGCAACAAGACAAGATGGCCGAGTTGAGACGGATTGCGTTCATGCTTGGCGCGAAGCGCTGCAAGTTGGAGGTGACGGAGTACGAGGAAACTCGGAGAGGCCGCCAGGTTAAGGGGAATGCCAAAGCGGGAAAGAAGGGCTCGGCTCGAATCAACGGCTCTTTGAGCGATTTAACGAGAAATGAGAAGAAAATCCTGTTTACACAGGAATTCGAGGGAGACATGGTTCCACAGCGCCCTGAACTCCATTGGTATGCCCATGACTCTGACATTCTCTTGTTAATCGAAACGAGATGCGGTGGAGAGGATAAAAACAAGGCGAAGAGTTATCGGGTTGAATTGAAAAGCGAGACGACCATGACCATGTCCGTATCGCTTGCTATGGCTATCGATGAGGCATGCAGCAAGCTGAACATAAGGGCGAATTCGAGCCTGACAAGCCAAGCTAAGCGAGAACTTCGGCAGTCGTTTGTATTTGAAGTTGAATTCTGACGTGAATTGTCAGCAGCCAAATGCGGCAAAGGGTCTGTCCCTTTGCCGCATTTGATGTCAAAACCATTTTGTCGAGGACTAGAGAGTTTGAAAGTCTACCATTTCTACCCCGTCCCCTAATGGCAGGTTTTACATGCCGGCAAAGCCTGTTTGGCGCAGGGCTTCGTAGAGGACGATGGCGGCGCTGTTGGAGAGGTTGAGGGCGCTGATGCGGTAGTCGTCGGGATTGACGAAGTTGCCGCAGATGTCCTGTTGAAGAATGGTCTCGTGGCTGTCCTCGGTATGCCCCAGCGATTCCTCGTGGGCTCCCCAAGCCTCGGCGTTATCGAGCGAGTCGCAATCGCGCAGCATCGGGATGCGCTCGCAGCGCTCGGGCGCCGCGGCAAGCAGTGGCTCGGGAATGCCCGAGCTCTCGCTGCCAAAGACCAAATAGTCGCCATCGCGGTAGGTACTCTGCGCATAGGTGCGGCGTGCCTTTTTGGTCAGCAGATGCAGGCGCTCGTCGGCGGGGGAGAGGCCGTTGCGGGCAAGGAAATCCTCCCAGCCGGCATAGGTCGTCACGTCCAAGTTTTGCCAGTAGCCCAGGCCGGCGCGATGCACCGTCTTGTCATCGAGCGAAAAGCCCAGCGGCTCCACCAGATGCAGGCGGGCACCGGTAACCACGCAGGTGCGGCCGATATTGCCCGTATTGGCCGGAATCTCGGGTGCGTACAGCACGATATTGAACATGAATCTCCTTGGCTCAGAACGAAAAACCACCACGAAGGGCACCTTCGTGGTGGTTTGGCGGTTGCGTAGGCGGAAAAATGCCCGCTTGGATAAACCTAGGCGCGGTGCCAGTCGGTCAGGCAGGCATCGAGGGAGGCGATGAGCGCATCCTTGTCCATGTGACGGCCGATGATGCACAGGCTCGTCATGCGGTCGCCCGTCTCGTCGTCCCAAATCTGCATGATCTCGGGGTTCTCGTCGATGATCTTCTGCTTCTCGCCCTCGGGCGCCGAGTCAACGAACAGGCCGTTCTCCATCAGACGCATCTGGTGGCCAGCCTGCTCGAACATGTAGCACATGTCCGGATCGCCGGTCTGCCACAACGGACCCTTGACGCGAATGACCTCGTCGGGCCACTCCTGCTCAACAAAATCGGTGAACTTCTGCAGGTCAAACGGCTTGCGGCGCGAGTACACAAAGGTCTCGATGTCGTACTCGAGCACCTCGGGGTCGTCGTGCTCCTCGGGATGCTCCATGGCCTCGATCCAGGCGGCGGAGTTGTAGGCGCGCATAAAGTCGAAGCGGTCGGTATCGAGCAGTTCCTCCATGGGGACCTCGCCGTTTTGAGCCTCGACGATCACAGCGTCCTTCTGCAGGCTGCGCACGATGGCCTTGAGCTCGGCGATCTGCTCGGGACTCACGGTATCGGTCTTGTTGAGGATCAGCGTGGAGCAGAACTCGATCTGTTGGATGAGCAGGCTTTCGATGTCGTCCTCGTCGATATCCTCTGCCAGCAGGTCGCGACCGCCGTTGAACTCGTCGTACATGCGGGCGCAGTCGACCACGGCCACGATGTTGTCGAGCGCGAGCTTGGGCTCGCCGCCCACCTTGGCCTCGTCGCAGAAGCTCGAGATGGTGTAGGCGATGGGGATGGGCTCGCAAATGCCCGAGGCCTCGATGATGATGTAATCGAAGTTGCCCGAATCGGCGATGCCCTGCAGCTGGTTAGCAAGGTCGTCCGAAAGCGTGCAGCAGATGCAGCCGTTGGTGAGCGGGATGAGGTCATCGGTCTCGGAAAGGCCGCCGTCGGCGATAAGGCTGGCGTCGACGTTGATCTCGCCGATATCGTTGACGATCACGGCGGCGCGGATGCCGCCGTCGTTAGCGAGGATGTGGTTGAGCAGCGTGGTCTTGCCGGCACCGAGGTATCCGGTAAGCATGATGATCTTCACGGGTTTGTTGGGCATGTGCCCTCCTTTGTTAGACATGGCTTACAGTTGAATCTTATGCCAAACGCCTGCTCTTATACCCACGCGCCGGCAAATAACACAGGCTACTCCCAGGCTCCCCATACATCGGGGCAATAACCGACGGTGGCCTTCTTGCCGTTGCGCACGATGGGCTCGGCTAGAACCTGCTGGTTCTCGAGCAGCTTGTCGAAGCGCTGGCTAGGGGTGAGGTGCTGAATGAGCACGAGCGTCTCCTCGTCCTTGGCATTGGGGTTGAGTAGCTTGTCGATGCCGCCGACCGCCTGCATCACGCTCGTGAGCTCGCCCTTGCTCATCTCCTTTTCCTTAAGGTCGATAAACTGCACCTTAATGCGGCGCTCTTTGAAGAAGCGCTGTGCTTTCTTGGTATCGAAGGACTTTTTGGTGCCAAAAATCTGCACGTTCATGTATTTGTTCCGCCGTTCTACCTGATGAAGTTGGTCGTTGCTCGATCTGCCTCGGGTGCGTTGATGCCGGCGGCATGGCCTGCCTCGATGCAGCGCAGGAGCCAGGCCATGTTTTTGCCGATGTTTCGCATGGTGGCAAGGCCCTCGGCATCCCCATCGGCGTCGCCGGGCACGCGGCCAAACACGTTGTTCCAGTAGGTGGAAGCAACTACGGGCATCTGGTTGATGGTGAAGTACTTGTTGAGTACATCGAACGTGGTCGACGTACCGCCGCGACGGGCGACGGCGATGGCGGCGCCCGGCTTGTGCGCAAAGGCCTTGCTGCCGGCATAGAATGCGCGATCGAGGGCCGAAAGGATGCGGCCGCTGGGGTGCGCGTAGTAGACGGGCGAGCCAAAGACAAAGCCATCTGCCTGCTCGGCGGCAGCGATGAGCTCGTTCACCACGTCGTCGTCAAAGGTGCAGCGACCACCAAGCTTGCCGCACTGGCCGCAACCGATGCAATCGCGAATGGGCTTGGCGCCCAACTGAAACACCTCGGTATCAATGCCCTCGGTATTGAGCTGCTCGGCGACCTCGGCGAGTGCACGGGCGGTGTTGCCGTTTGCCTTGGGGCTGCCATTGACCAAAAGAACCTTCATCACAAACTCCCTCTGCTTTTGGTGACTTCTGCAGAGGATTATCGCACGATGGGGGAGGCGGCGCGGGCGCGGTGCTAATCCAGTTTGGTACCTGGCACCTGCACGGCTTTCCCGAGCAACGCTTTGAGCTCGTTCAAAATGGAAACGGGTTGTCGATCGACAGCGTCCAGATGAAGCGTCGCCACACGAATGGGTGGCTGATATTCAAGCGAGCCGATGAGCACGGGGGAACCCAGGAACCGCTCGATTTCGTCTGCGATCGAGTTGGTCTCTTCGGGATCAAAGTCGTCGAAAAGCGCCACGAATGTCGGCCCCGTCGAGCGGAACAGGCGACCCTTGCCGCGCGAGCAATCCATGAGGCAGGCGGCGCTTTCGGCGAGCACGCGGTCGCCTGCATCGAATCCAAAGCGGGCATTGACTTCGGCGATATCGTCGACCTTAATGGCAATAAAGCCTGCCTCGCGCGCCACGCGGCGCATCTCTCCAATAGCATTGACCAGCGCGTGGACATCGCCCAGGCCGGTCACGGAATCGGTCGTATCCGCTAGGCTTCGGTTGATGATAATGCCCACATACATGTTGGGCTCGGTATCGGTGCCGTCCAAGCGGTAGCCCGTGCAGTCGCAAAGCGCGTACGCTCCGGTGGCATCCATCACGCGGTACTGCATGTAGTGGAAGTGCCACGTGCCGTTTATCACCATGTCGAGCTCGGCGCGTACGTTGTCGCGGTCCTCGGGATGAACGCGGGCAAGCCACATATCGACCGAGTTAAAAGGGTGCTGGGAGGGCAGGTCAAAATCGCGCACGGCGTTGACCGACCATTGCGATTCTCCAGTATCGAGGTTAAGGATGAACGGATAGCGCGTCTCGGAGCTCATGGAGATCGCTTGGAACACTCGGTCGTTGCAGGGAAGCTGATCGACGATTGGACGTTGCGGCACATCATTGTCTTTCGGTTGCTGCACACGATGCATAAGCTTATAGCGATACATCTTGCGATCGGCATCCATCGTCATCTGGCGACGTGTGTCGCCGGCAAGTGGATCGACGCGCGAGCAGCCAAAGCTAAAGCTGCCGATCATGGGCGCCTTGCCACCTGAGCTCGCCTCGACCAGCCCGGCGCGTATCTGCTCCAAGCGCTGCTCGAGTTCGGTCTCGTTTGCGGAGAGCGAGATGAGCACAAACTCGTCTCCACCGATACGGAACAGCATCTCATCGTGCTCCATGGTTTCGGAGAGCGTGCGGCAGATGCTCAGAATATAGCGATTGCCTTCGGCGTGGCCAAACCTATCATTGCAATGCTTGAGATGGTCGATGTCAATATAGGCGCAGGTGAAGGGGTCGCCTTTGCGCCAGAGCTGCTCGACGTGACGGTCGAATCCGTTGCGGTTGCCCAAGTTGGTGAGCGGGTCGATATAGGCGTTGCGCTCAAGTAGCCGGTGCTCTTGTTGCAGGATGGCATGCGTCTTTTGCAGCTGCTCACCAACGGCGCGTAGCCCAGCGGGCAGCGCGGCAACATCGAGTTCGGCGGTCGAGACGCCATTCGCAAGTCGCTGAAGATAGACAATAATCGATTGCTCGCCCATGCGGTACAACTCGTTCATGATGGATAACCTCCTTGGGCGGAACAATGGTTTGTATCATATCCCCAATTCGGGTTGAATTGGGGATATAAGTTAGCTAATGGAGGCAAATTCCCCCTTCGGCGGTGGCGTTTTGCGCGCGAGCGTATCAGTTGTTATTGCCACCATCGAGCAATGCCTCAAAATCCTTCGCCGGCATGGGACGGTAGTAGAGGAAGCCCTGAGCGTAGCGGGCGCCCATTTGTCGTAGCATGTTTGCCTGCTCGTTTGTCTCGACGCCTTCAACCACGACGGGCAGATGGAGCGACTGCGCCATCTCGAGCATCGATGACACGATCTGCGCGCTGCGGCCTTGATCGCGGTCGGTGGGCACAAAGGTGCGGTCGAGCTTGATGACGTCGACGTTGACGTTCTTGAGCATCGCGAGCGTGGACTGGCCGGTGCCAAAATCGTCCATGTAGGTCGAGAAGCCACGGGTGTGCAGATCCGCGGTCAGCTTATCCACGGCCTCGGACTCTCCGGTATAGGCGGTCTCGGTGATCTCGATGTGCATGAGTTCGGGCGGCAGGTTGTACTGGGCGGCGAGCGACCCCATATGCTCGGCGACATCGCTGGCAAGAATGTCTACGCGCGACACATTGAGGGAGATCGGAACCACGCGAAGTCCTCGATTGAGGCGCTCGCGGAGCCACATGGCGACGCCCTGCCAAACATATTTGTCGAGCGTCACTACAAAGCCGCTTTCCTCGAGTGCGGGGATAAACGTTGCGGGCGAAATGAGAGAGCCGTCCTTGTCAATCCAGCGGGTGAGTGCTTCGGCGCCAATAATCTCACCGGTTTCCATATCGACCTGTGGCTGCAAGTGGTAGGTAATACGACCATCTGAGAGCGCGTACTGGAATTCGGCCAGCGTGCGGTGGAACGCGACTTCGCGCTCGTACTCCGCGGGGCAGAAAATGGCAATGCGCTCCTTAAAGTCGTTTTTTGCGCGTTGATTGGTAAACGTGGCCTTCGCCTGCGCATCGATGGTGATTTCCTCATTGGAGTCGATGGGGTAAACGCCCATGGACGGCCAAAAACCTACGCCGTCATCATGCCTGGCTACTGCCTCGCGAACGCGGTTGTAGATTTGATGGACGGTGATGTGCCTAAAGGGGATGAGTACGCAAAAGTCATCTTGGCCCCAGTACCCTGCGACGCCCATGCCGGCATTCTCGATGTCCTTGAGGACCGTGCCCACATCGGCAAGCAGGCGGTCGCCTTCGGCCTGTCCATACCATTCGTTAAACAGGCGCATGTGGCCCATGTCGACCGTGGCGATGCACCAGGCGCCGTCGCGCCTTGCCTCGAGAAAAGCGTTGGCGCGCCGCATAAACTCGCTGGGTCGATAGAGGCCCGTGAGCGAGTCGATACGTTCGGCGATGGCGCTTTTGCGCTCAGCCTCGGGTATGGGGAGGCTGTCGTTGGGAACAAGCCCGCCGGCCGTGCGAAGGCGACGGTCGAGTTCGCCTAAAACGGCGGTCGCCTGATGGGTTAAGTGTTCGTAAAAGGCCGGGACGACAAGACAGACGGGAGTAATGGTGTCGCCCGCGATTTGCACAGGAGCGAAAACGGCCTCTTTAAGGTGGTGGGTCAGTTGCTCGAATGCCTCGTGGTCCAGGTCATTGCTGAGCACGACGAACTGGACGCTACGTGAACGGTAGACCCTGCTCCTGCCGCGGGTGATCGACAGCATGCGGCCTGCGTATTCGGCGAGCATGTTGTCGACAGCCTCGGCTCCGTAGAGCTCGTTGAGCTTTGTCGTGCCACGAACGCGCACCGCTATAAGGCCCGTCTCGCAACGGTCGCAACGACAGGCGTCGATGGCATTGACCAACATGCGCTGGGTGCCGAGGCCTGTCGCGGCGTCGACGGTTTCGGCAAGTGAGTGGTTGACGAGCTCGCCGACATAGAGCGAGGGGACATTTTCGTCGCCGTCGATGCGAAACCCGCGAGCACGGCAGAGGACGTAGTCGCCGACGGCATTGCGCACACGATACTGCATGACGCGACGGTGCTTGGTGCCGTTATAGACCTGGTCGATGTCGTTGATGTAGGCCTCAAGGTCATCGGGATGCACGCGCGTTTTCCAGTAATCGCGACAGTTGTCTATGTGCTCCGAGGGAAGGCCAAGATCGCGCAAGGCACCT
>CABQXG010000037.1 GCA_902468045.1 uncultured Collinsella sp. | reverse complement strand
GCTTTCCGTTAGCGGCCCGTTTGGGAAACTAGGGACCGCTTTTCGACAAAAATCCGGGATGCATTTTCCGATTGAGGGCCTCAAGGGAAACCGCGCCCCATGTTGGACGCTCATTCTGGGATGTGCTTTCCGCAGTTGATCGATGCGGCCTTTAAGGACTGTCCCAAGCTGCCGGCAGGAAAGGAACGTCCCCAAGTGCCGGGTTTCCGAAGTCTGCAATGCTCCTCATGAACAGCCGTCTCAATAGCAAAAGCCCCCTCGGCCGAAGCGGACCGCGGGGGCAACAGACCTGTAAGAGTTAACTCAAGTCCTCGCCATTTGATGCAATGACCTTTTGATACCAGCAGAAGCTGTCCTTTCGGTAGCGATCGAACGTGCCTTTGCCCGTATCATCGGCATCGACATAAACAAAGCCATAGCGCTTCTTCATCTGCCCCGTCGAGGCCGATACCAGATCGATACAGCCCCACGGCGTGTATCCCATCAGGTCAACACCGTCCTCGACAATTGCATCGCGTAGCGCAAGAATATGCCTGCGCAGGTAATCAATATGATACGCATCGTGGACTTTGCCGTCTTCCAGCGCATCGAGTCCGCCCACACCGTTCTCAGCGATAAAGAGCGGAAGATGGTAACGATCGTGGTAGCCGGCAAGCGTCACGCGCAAACCCAGCGCATCGATCTGCCATTTCCAGGCAGTCTCTTTATCCTTGAGGTACGGATTGCGCAGCGTCGGGAACACGTTGCCCTCCGCCTTCTCAGCGATCACCTGGTCATCGGCGCACACCAAGCGCGAGCAATAGTACGAGAACGAGATGAAGTCGACGGTATGCTCGGCCAGATACTCCGTATCGCCCGGCTCAAAGGGCACGTGAACACCCTCTTTCTCGAGCGCACGCAGCTTCCAAGTAGGATAGGCGCCCGCAGCCATCACGTCAGTGTAGAAGTAGCGGCCGCGGTCCTCCTCATACGCAAGCCATACGTCCTCGGGCGCACAACGGTACGGATAGGTCGCACCGGCAGCGATCATGCAACCCACCTTGTTTGCGGGATCGATCTTGTGCAGGATCTCGACAGCGTGAGCGCTCGCCATAAACATATGGTGCGAGAACGCCGCGGTCACGGCTGCACGGTCACGCTCATCCTCGAGCGTGACGCCCGCGTTGAGATAGGACAGCGCCACGCTGTTGATCTCGTTGAAGGTGAGCCAATAACGCACGAGGCCCTGGTACGCACGTCCGACGGTCTCGACGTAGTGCGCATACCGCTCGATCATCTCTCGGCTTTGCCATCCACCATAACGCTCGACCAGAGCCAACGGATAGTCGTAGTGCGACAGCGTCACGAGTGGCTCGATTCCGTGCTCGCGCAGCGCCTCGAATACCTGACGGTAAAACTCCAAGCCCTCACCGTTGGGCTCGGCCTCCATCCCTGTGGGAAAAATACGGCTCCAACAAATTGAAAGACGCAGGCACTTAAAGCCCATCTCGGCAAAGAGCTCGACGTCCTCGCGCCAATGATGGAAGAAGTCGTTGCCCCAACGGCATGGATACAGCCTGTCCGGATCATCCACGGGCTTTTGCCTGCCAAACATCACATCCCAGCGGTCGGGACCCTGTGGAATCAGGTCGGAGTGCGACATACCGCGGCCGCCCTCGTTCCAGCCCCCTTCGGCCTGGTTGGCAGCGAGCGCGCCGCCCCACAAAAAGCCCTCGGGCATACCGGCAGCAGACGTTCTGTCAAAGTAACCCATGCTACTCAGCATCCTTGGCAGAAGCTGCCGCAGCGTTCTCCCGCTCCTGTGCCAGGAGCAGGTTGTCGTACACCTTAAAGAACGGGTACCAGACCACAGCCATGACCACGATCAAAACGATCGTAAATACCCAGATGCGCGGGTCGAGGCACTGGATAAAGCCCTGAACGAAGATGGGGAACGTGCCGCTCACCAAGATGTAGAAGTTAGAGACAAGACCCAGTGAGATTGCACCCCAATACAGCAGGGCCGAAATCATACCGCCCAGCACAAACGGAATCATGAGGATCGGGTTGAAGATGATGGGTGCGCCAAAGATCGCGGGCTCGGAGATACGGAAGAAGCTCGGCACGATGGATGCCTTGCCAAATGCCTTGAGCTGCTGCGACTTTGCCCTAAACGCGCAGAGCGCCACAAAAGAGAACGTATTGCCCGTGCCGCCGATGAGGTTGATGGCCATCGACATGAGTGCCGGGTGGAACTCAAGCGGCTGCCCAGCAGCGTAGAGCGAGGCGTTGGCAGCAAAGGCGGCAAGCGTAACCGGGGCGGTGATGGGCATCACGATCATGTTGCCGTGGACGCCAAAGCACCAAAACAGCAGCGTCATGAAGCAGATAAGCAGTGCGCCGGGCACAGAGTCAACTGCGACGGAAAGCGGGGCAGCGAGCAGCTTCTCGATAACCGAGGGGATGGACAGCGTGGGATCGATCATCTGGATCAGCAGGTTGCCACCAAAGAAGATGAGGATGTTGGCGAGCATAGGCACGATGGCGCCAAAGGTTTCGGACAAAAACGGCGGCACGCCATCGGGCATCTTGATGGTGATGCCCTTGGTCTGGCAGAAGCGCGTGACCTCGACGGAGACCAGGGCAACGATGATGGCGGTAAACAGGCCCTGCGCACCCAGATAGGTGCAGGGGACCGCCTGGAGCACGGACTCATCAGCAAGCTGGTAGTAGGACGACGGCGCCGCGGCGATCAGGAACATCACCAGCGAGGTCATACCGGCGTTAAGCTTGGGCATCTTGTAGGTGCCCGCCAGGTTATAGGCGATTGCGAACGTCACGATCACCGACAGTATGCCCATCGTCATGTTGAACGGGATGAGCAGCGTGAGCTTATTGGCCGTGGCAAAATCGAGCCAAGGGCCAAAGACGGACCAGAACCCGCCCTGCGCCACCAGGTCGGCCGTGACCGGCGGGTTGGCGATGATCATAAAGACGGCAGAGACCAAGATGAAGCTGATCGCGCTCATAAAGCCCTTTTGCATGGAGGCAAAATGGCGCTCGGTGCCGCAGAAATTGGCAATAGGGGTCAGTTTTTCCTGAAGCAGGGTCATTAACTTTTCCATGGTCGCCTCCTAGCCCAACAGCGACTGGGCGAGTGCCAGCACATTGGCGGCGTTGCCCATGCCGTAGTCCTGTGCGGGGATGACCGCGGTCGGCTTACCGCTCCCCTGCTTGACGGTGTTGAGCCGGTAGGACACCTGCGGCCCCAAGAGCAGCACGTCATAATCGGCGCAGGTCTCCTGATACTCGCCGATACCCACCGCATCGATATCAAGCTCGATGCCGTTTTGCTCCGCGTATTTCTCGAGTTTCTTCATCAGAATGCTTGTAGACAGGCCAGCTGCGCAAACAAGAAGGATCTTCATAAGGGATTCCCTTCGCATTGATTGGTTGGATAGTCGCCGCACGCCGTTAGGCGTTCTTGGCTGCAGTGCGCTCATACAGGCAGATCAGCTCCTGCACGAGCTCCTGAGCAAGCATGGAGCACATGAGGTGGTCCTGAGCATGGACCAGCAACACATCCACCGACAGATGCTCGCCCGCCGCCTCGGTCGAAAGCAGCTGCGTTTGGATGTGGTGAGCCTTGATTCCCGCATCCTTTGACTGCTTCATGAGTTTGGCGGCAGCGTCAAAATCCCCCGCCTTTGCCTTTTCAAGGGCTTCGAAGGCAAGGCTGCGCGCCTCTCCCGCTGCAGCGACCAGCTGAAACGAAACCATCTCGGTTCCCTGATCGTCCATAACGGTCTCCTCTCCCGTGATGTTTGGTTTGTACTTGAATATTCGAAACGCCTATCTCCCACCCGCAATCCTCGAGGTTTATTGCAGGCAGGCAGGGTTTTCGACAAAAGAAGCCTTAAGCCGTATGCGCTTGCACAAGCGCCATCAGCTCATGCCAGGACCGGCGCTCGCGTAAGCGCTCGACCCCCTGGCGGTCCATAAAGATCTCAGCGAGCAGCGAGCTCAAGATCCGCGCCTCGTCGCCGCCCGACCGGGCAAACGACACCATAAAGACGATATCGACCTCATGGCCGTATTCGTCCCAAAGAATGGGATGTTCGAGCAGGCCCACGGTAACAAAGGCCTCGGCGCTCAAAGGATGCATCCCATGGGGCATGGCCACCCCATTGCCAAACGAGGTGGCACTCGCGCTCTCGCGCTCGGCAACCTCTTGGGCAAACTGGGCATCGACACGGCCGCTCTCGACGGCGCGCTCGGAGAGATATCGGAGAACGGCCTGCTTCGACGACGCCTCAACGCGGTTGAAGAACAGGGCACGGCTAAAGAAAGCGCTCAGGGAGTCCGATTGCGCAGCGTCATCACTCAGCACCTTGCGGATAGCGTTGACATCGCTCGTCTCCAAGAAGAAATCGGCCTCGCGGACGGGCACGGGCAACTTGACGTTGAGCGGCACCGTTGTGAACACGTAGTCGATGTGCGAAAAGTCGAGCGTTCCCACGCGGGCGACGTCGCATGTCTCAATCGACTCGATATACATACCAAACTGCTTGCGGTACTGGCGCTCGAGCATACGGGCGCTTCCCGCTCCCGAGGCGCACACGATCAGGATGCGTTTGCGACGCGGCTGGTCGGCTTGCTGCTCGAGGGCCAGGGCAAATGCCATGGCGATGTAGCCGAGCTCCTCATCAGAGGGCTGGCTGCCAAAATGACGCTCGAGTACCTGCGAGGTGCCGGCCGCCATCGAATAGGCCAACGGAAACCTCGTCTTGATATCGGGCAGCATGGGGTTATCCATATGCATGTGATATTCAAGGCGATAACCCAGAGGGCCAATATGCCGAGCAAGGTTCATGCGAAGTTCAAGATCGCTGCTAAAGTCAAACCTAAACTCATCGTTGACCGCACATACCATCTCGGAAGCGATCTCCCACATCTCGTCCGAGATAACGGCCGATCCCTTCTCGGGCACGCCCGTGCCCCTGCCGAGCAAATGGATTGCGATAAAGGCAACCTCTTCTCGGGGCATGCTCACGCCCAGGGCATCCTTGATGTTTGCGGCAATCTGGAAAGCCGCAGCGTATTCGTGCGTTCCCTCCAGCTTTAAAACGTCCGATTCTGCAGCCGGGACATAGCAGCCCTGCTCGATGCGGCCAAGAGCGATGTAAAGATGCATGATGAGATTGCGGGATGCCAGCGAGCTCACCGTGACGGGCGAGGCAGTCAGGGCATCGTCCACACATGCGGCGATGGCCCGCAGGCGCTCGGCGAGCTCTGCATCGTCGGTATCGGGCAACACGGGCCTCACCAGTGAGGCCAGACACAGACGCCGTTGCGACTCCCCACCCGCAACGCGGATTCCGTAGCGAGGGCGCTTTTCGAGCGTCAAGTCAAATTGGGCGAGTTTCTGCTCTACCAGACGCATGTCATTGGACAGAGTTCGCGCCGAAACGTAGAGTAAATCCGCATACTCCTCAATCGTCACCCACTGGGACCGCATGAGAAGGTCGTTAAGAAGGAAGGACACACGGCCGTCGCGCGTATCAGGAATGCCCGGATGGGCCAGAGCCGCACCGTCTAGCAAGCGAGCAAGCTCATCTGCATGTGCAACATCGATACGATATTGCCCTTTGCTGCCAACGATGCGTGCAACCCCCGCAAGCTTGTCGTTTGCGCGATGGATATAGTTTCTCACGGCGCGCTCGCTTACCTCGAGACGCTTGGCAAGCACCGCGACAGCGACAGGCTGAGCGTCCTCGATCATATTTACAAGCTGCTTGACGCGAGCATCCATGTCCTCCTCCTTTCCCTGCGTCTAGTCTAACGCGGTAAAGAATGACACTCCACGTCGCGCTCGTTCCGCCAACGCGGAACAGGTTGCGGGGAGTCCAGCTAAACTTATAGGGAGCACGGAGAGAGGGCCCGAAAGCAATGCGTCGGTGTGGGATGCGCCTTCCCAGCCATTGGGCAGTCATTGGGGACAGACTTAAATGAGTGGTCGTTGGGGACAGCCTTTGCGGACGACCGCTCGTGCTGTCGAAAAGGACTGTCCCAAGATACCGGTAGGAAAGGAACGTCCCCAAGTGCCGGGTTGAAACAAAAGCCCCGCAGTCGGAGCGGACTGCGGGGCTCATGAAGAGAGGCTAGTTTGTGGGCGCTTTGCCTGGCGCCCACGAGAGATACAACAGAGTAGAGACTACTCGTGGATGCGGGTACCGGAGAGGCCGGCCATGGTCTCGGCGGCCTTGTCCAGAGCGCCGATGATGCAGGCGCGGCCCTTGCGGGAACGGGCGAACTTGATAGCAGCGCGGACCTTGGGCTCCATGGAACCCTTGCCGAACTGACCCTCGTCGGCCAGGCGCTCGGCCTCGTCGGCGGTGAGGTCCTCGAGCTCCTCCTGGTTGGGCTTGCCAAAGTTGATGGCGACATGCTCAACGGCGGTCAGCAGGAACAGGACGTCGGCATCACAGTCCTCGGCCAGCAGCTCGCCGCCCAGGTCCTTGTCGATGACAGCGGGAACACCCTTGTAGCAGCCCTTGTTCTCGTAGTCGCGGACGACGGGGATGCCGCCGCCACCGCAGGCGATGACGATAAACTCGTTGTCGAGCAGGTTGAGGATGGAGTCAGCCTCGACGATCTTCTTGGGATCGGGGGAAGCGACGACGCGACGCCAGCCGCGGCCGGAATCCTCGACAAAGACCTTGGAGGGATCCTCGGCCATGAACTCCTTGGCCTGCTCCTCGGTGTAGAAGGGGCCGATCGGCTTGGTCGGGTTCTTGAACGCGGGATCGTCGGGATCACACTCGATCTGGGTGACGACGGTGGCGGCGTGCCAACGCTTATAGCGCTTGTGCATCTCGCGACCGATGCCCTGCTGCAGGTGATAGCCAATGTAGCCCTGGGACATTGCGCCGCACTCGGGCAGCGGCATCTCGGGGGTGCCGATGGCGTCGTGGGCAGCGGCAAAGGCGTTCTGGATCATGCCGACCTGCGGGCCATTGCCGTGGGTGATGATGATCTCGTTACCCTGCTCGATGAGGCCGAGGAGAGCGTGGGCGGTGTTGCTCACGGCCTCGATCTGCTCGACGGGGTTGTTGCCGAGGGCGTTGCCGCCAAGGGCGACGACAATACGATCGGGCTTGCCAAGAGGCTTAGACATTGCTGGAATCCTTTCTGTAAAAGGCCTACAACCCATTAATAACCCGCGTCCGTGCAATACGCGAGTTTATTAAGGTTTATATTCTCTTTATCGCTCATTTTATTCATTTTGGAAATAGTTGAACGGTGAACGGTCGCTTTTACCCGCCCAGCGTAAAGAAGCCCAGCTCAAGCATATCTACGTCATTTACGTGCAACTTTATTTTAATAGAGCAGGGATTAGACCAGATTATGCAAACTATATCTTTGCTAAACACAAAACGGACAGCGCACTATCTTACTCGCACTATACGAGATTCTATGCACTTCTAAGACGAGTATGCACCCCGACAAAAACAAGGGGCATTTCATCCATCAATAAGAATAACGGTCGCTCTGCGTCATACCGCAAACGCGTGATGGCGGTGCGCAGGGTCGGCATATGGCTAAGAAAAATGAAATTCGATATTGTGCTAACGTTTGCAGCATGATACTTTAGCGAAGAACAGTACGGGCTGGGGCGACAGACACCTGTCGTGAAGTTTGGGTTCGGCGACCCCGTAGCTGTCTTCTCCTTTATCCGCCAGCGAACCCCTTGAGCGACGGATTGAGGAGGTCCTTACTATGACAAAAATGCTCAAGATCACGCTGAATGGCGAGACGTTTCTCGCCGATATGCTCTGGGACAAGGCTCCCGAAGCATGCAAGCTGTTCGAATCGTCCTGTCCGGTCGAGTCACGTATCTTTTCGGCTAAGATCTGCGATGCCGAGGTAACCTATCCCGTATCGGGTCCCATCGCCAATTACGAGCACATCGAGAACCCCGTCTTTCACGAGCCCGCCGGTGCGGTGAGCTGGTATGGCGGATGGTCGTCAATCTGCATCTTCTTTGACGTCTGCGAGCCGTTTGGCACCTGTAACATGTTCGCCCGCATCTGCGAAGCTGACCGCAAGCGCTTTGCCGCCGCCTGCCGCAATGTCTGGGACAACCAGGGCATGTACATTAAAAACGAAATCGTCGAGATCGAAGCGGAGGCCTAAAGATGATGGATATCAACACCCTGCTCACGCTCGACCTTGCCGAGTACACCACTGCACTTGAGGCCCTCGCCGATCAAATGATGCTCGAGGAGCCCCGCGACATCGACTACATGCGCCGCCGCAAGCTCGACACCGGCTGCGAGTTCGCAGTCTGGAACTTCACCGTCGGCTACTGTATGAACGCGGCCGACGCCCTCTCCCTCTTGCGTGCCCAGGCAACCGAAAATGTCAACGGCGACACCGCCGACCTAGCGACCCTCAACAACAGCGCCACGCGCCTATGCGACTGGTTCTCGGGCGCCTTCGACGTCACCGGCAAGATGGACGATACGACCGCCATCCTTGCTCGCAGCCGCGACCTCTACGCCCAGGTAGAGACTCACGATCAGTTTGCCGCTCTCACCCGCGCCACCGAGCGCTATCTGGTACAGCTGCAGTTTTGGGTCGATCGCCAGATTCCCTGGCCGGCCATCAGCGACCTGGTCCACGGCTACCGTCTGCGCACCGAAACCGGCGAGACAAGGTAAGCCAAGCAAGTAGCGCCAACAAC
>CABQXG010000036.1 GCA_902468045.1 uncultured Collinsella sp. | reverse complement strand
GAGTTCCGCACGCAAAGGAAAGCACTTAATGTGCTTTCCGTCTTGCGCAGGACTGCCCGAGCAGCAAACTTAATTTATTTCGCCGCCCCTCTGCCAAGCCCAGGCGACTCCACGCACTTTACCTGCGTAAACAATGTGAGTGAAATATGAATCTCGATGGATACGCCCGCAGCCGTGTATACTAAACAGCTGTGTGTAACCAGGGGAGTATTCTGGCTGGACAAAATGCCTGCTTAATAGGGTTGTCAGGTAGTCCGGGCGAAATACAAGGCTGGGGAGCGCGTCGTGTAAGTAGTGGTCCTCTAGGGGCGTACGCTCGGTGGTGTACGCATTGTCCCAAGACCACGCGAGAGTTGGGATCATATCTTGATCAGCATGATTCTCGGCCGCAAGATTGGCATGACCCAGGTTTGGGACGAGGACGACAACGTCGTTCCCGTCACGGTCATCCAGGCTGGCCCCTGCGCTGTCTCGCAGGTTAAAACTCAGGCAACCGACGGCTATGACGCCGTCCAGATCGGTTTCGGCGACATCAAGGCCAAGAACGTGAACAAGCCCATGGCTGGTCACTTCGCCAAGGCTGGCGTCGAGCCTGTCCGCTTCCTTCGTGAGGTCCGCGTCGAGAACGGCGAGGAGCACAAGGTCGGCGAGGTCGTCACCGTCGCTGATTTCGCTGATGTCGAGAAGGTCGACGTCATCGGTACCTCCAAGGGTAAGGGCTTCCAGGGTCGCATCAAGCGCTGGGGTCAGCGCCGCGGTCCTATGACGCATGGTTCTCACTTCCAGCGTCACCCCGGTTCTATCGGTCAGTGCGCCTATCCTGCGCGCGTCCTCAAGGGCGTCAAGATGGCCGGTCACATGGGTAACGAGCGCGTTACCGTCAAGAACCTTTCCGTTGTCCGCATCGATGCCGAGCAGAACCTCATCTTGGTCAAGGGCGCTGTCCCGGGTGCCAAGAATGGTCTCGTCGCCATCCGTATGGCCTAAGGGCCCAGCCCATTTAGCCCAGCGTCATACCAAGGAGAACACTTAAATGGCAAAGTTTGAAGTAAAGAACAGCGAGGGCAAGAAGGTCGCCGAGGCCGAGCTCGCCGCTGAGGTGTACGGCATCGAGCCGAACATCCACGTTATGCACCACATCGTCAAGTGCCAGATGGCCTCTTGGCGTCAGGGCACCCAGTCTGCTAAGGGTCGCTCTGAGGTTTCCGGTGGCGGCAAGAAGCCTTGGCGTCAGAAGGGCACCGGCCGTGCCCGCCAGGGTTCCATCCGTGCTGCCCAGTGGCGTCACGGTGGCGTTGTCTTCGCCCCCAAGCCCCGTTCCTACGCTAAGCGTATGAACAACAAGGAGGTCAAGCTGGCTATGCGCTCCGCGCTGTCCGCCAAGCTGGCCGATGGCGAGCTCGTGCTCGTCGACGACTACGGCTTCGAGAAGCCTTCCACCAAGGCTGCCGTCGCCATGCTCAAGGCTCTCGGCCTTGAGGGCAAGCGTCTGACCATCATCGTTCGCGATGAGGACGTCAACGCCTACCTGTCGTTCCGCAACATTCCCAAGACGTTCATCATCACCGCTGACGAGGCCAACACCTACGATCTCGTCAACAACAACGCTGTGCTGATGCCCGCCGACATCGCCGCTCACTTCGGGGAGGTGCTTGCATAAATGACCGCCCATGAGATCATCATCCGTCCGATCGTGTCCGAGCGTTCCTTCTCCGGCATGGAGCTGAACAAGTACACGTTCGAGGTCGCCAAGGATGCTAACAAGTATCAGATCAAGGACGCTGTCGAGGAGATCTTCGGCGTCAAGGTCGTTCGCGTGAACACCCTGACGGTCAAGCCCAAGACCAAGCGCGTGCGCTATGTCGCCGGCAAGACCCGTTCTTGGAAGAAGGCCATCGTCACGCTGGCCGAGGGCGACACCATCGAGGTCTTTGGCAACCAGGCCTAAGACTCGCTGCTGTTGAGTGAGCTCATGCCTCCCAAATAGGGGAGGCGGGAGCTCAAGGTTTTGGGCGTATAAAATGGACACGCCCGGAACCGTGTATACGTCCGGTGTCATCGCACCCGAGGCAGAACCTCGAATCCCTGTCTGCGATGGCTAACGGATTCCTATTGAAAGGGATTGTAATGGCTGTAAAGCACCTTAAGCCGACCTCCGCTGGTAGGCGTTGGCAGACGATCTCCGACTTCTCCGAGATCACCTGCACCAAGCCCGAGAAGTCTCTTCTCGAGCCCCTGCCCAAGAAGGCCGGTCGTAACAACAACGGCCGCATCACCACCCGCCACCAGGGCGGCGGCGTGAAGCGTCGTTACCGCGTGATCGACTTCAAGCGCAACAAGGACGGCGTGCCCGCCAAGGTTGCCACGATCGAGTACGATCCGAACCGTTCCGCTCGCATCGCTCTGCTGCACTACGCTGACGGTGAGAAGCGCTACATCCTGGCCCCCAAGGGCCTCGAGGTCGGTCAGACCATCATGTCCGGTTCTGACGCCGACATCAAGCCGGGCAACGCTCTGCCCCTCGCCGACATCCCCGTCGGTACGCTCATCCACGCCGTCGAGTTCCAGCCGGGCAAGGGCGCTGCTATCGCCCGTTCCGCCGGTAACTCCTGCCAGCTGATGGGTAAGGAGGGCAAGTACGCTATCGTCCGTATGCCTTCCTCCGAGATGCGCCGCATCCTCGTTACCTGCCGCGCCACCGTCGGTGAGGTCGGCAACGCCGATCACTCCAACATCGTCATCGGCAAGGCCGGCCGTAAGCGTCACATGAACGTGCGCCCGACCGTCCGCGGTACCGTCATGAACCCTGTCGACCACCCGCACGGCGGTGGCGAGGGCAAGAACCACACCTCTGGTCGTCCTTCTGTTACCCCCTGGGGTAAGCCGACGAAGGGCCTTCGTACGCGCAAGAAGAAGAAGGTCTCGAACCAGCACATCATTCGTCGCCGTAAGAAGTAATTTCGGATACCGAGTTTTAGGAGAAAGCACTTATGAGCAGAAGTCTCAAAAAGGGCCCGTTCGTGGAGACTCGCCTTCTCTCGCGTATCACCGCGATGAACGAGGCTGGCAAGAAGGACGTCGTGAAGACCTGGTCCCGCGCGTCCACCATCTTCCCCGAGATGGTTGGTCACACCATCGCCGTCCACGACGGCCGCAAGCATGTGCCCGTGTATGTTACCGAGTCCATGGTTGGTCACAAGCTCGGCGAGTTCGCGCCGACTCGTACGTTCCGTGGCCACAAGGCCAAATAGGGGGTTAACCGTAAATGGCAACTAAGTCTATTGAAACTGAGGCCACCGAGGTTCGCGCCGTCGCTAAGTACGTGCGTGTTTCCCCCAGCAAGGCCCGCCTGGTGGTCGATCTGATCCCCCGCAAGCCGGTCGCTCAGGCCTTCGACATCCTCCACTTCTGCGACCGCGCCGTCGCCGTGGATGTCGAGAAGGTTCTCCGTTCCGCCGTTGCGAACGCCGAGAACAACAACGGTCTGCGTGCCGACAACCTGGTTGTCGCCGCTGCCTATGTTGACGAGGGTCCGACGCTTAAGCGCATCCGTCCCCGCGCCAAGGGTTCCGCTTCTCGCATTCTGAAGCGTACTTCCCACATCACCGTCGTCGTTGCTCCTCGAAAGGAGGCGTAAAGCTGTATGGGTCAGAAAGTCTACCCCACCGGCTTCCGTCTTGGCATCACCGAGAACTGGCGCTCCCGCTGGTTCGCAGAGAAGGATTACGCTAAGACCCTCGGTAACGATCTCGAGATCCGCAAGTACCTCGAGAAGCGTCTTTCCCGCGCAGCTGTCTCCCGCGTCGAGATCGAGCGCGCTGGCGACAAGGTGAAGGTCATTATCCTCACCGCTCGCCCCGGCGTTGTCATCGGTAAGAAGGGTGCCGAGATCGATACCCTCCGCACCGAGCTCGAGAAGGTCGCTGGCGTCTCCAAGGGCCAGCTCTCCGTCGACGTTGTCGAGATCAAGCGCCCCGAGCTCGACGCTAACCTCGTTGCTCAGTCTATCGCCGAGCAGCTCGAGGGCCGCGTTGCCTTCCGTCGCGCTATGCGCAAGGCTGTCCAGTCCGCCCGCAAGGCCGGCGCTAAGGGCATCCGTATCCAGTGCTCCGGTCGTCTCGGCGGTGCCGAGATGGGCCGTCGTGAGTGGTACCGCGAGGGTCGCGTGCCTCTGCACACCCTCCGTGCCAAGATCGACTACGGCACGGCTGTCGCCAGCACCACCATGGGCGCTTGCGGCGTGAAGGTCTGGATCTACCTGGGCGAGAAGCTCCCGGGCCAGCCTGTTCCCAACCCTGCACTCGAGGGCTCTTCCCGTCCTCGTCGTCGTAACTCCGAGAGGAGGGGTCAGTAGTGCTTGCCCCTAAGCGTATTCTTCACCGCAAGGTGCAGCGTGGCTCCATGAAGGGCCAGGCCAAGGGTAATACCGAGCTGCATTTCGGCGAGTTTGGTATCCAGGCTCTCGAGGCCCATTGGATCACCAACCGTCAGATCGAGGCCGCTCGTATTGCCATGACCCGCTACATGAAGCGTGGCGGTCGTGTCTACATCACGATCTTCCCCGATAAGCCCATCACCAAGAAGCCTGCCGAGACTCGCATGGGTTCTGGTAAGGGTAACCCCGAGGAGTGGGTGGCCGTCGTCAAGCCCGGCCGCATCATGTTCGAGGTCAAGGGTGTTCCCGAGGAGGTCGCTCGCGAGGCTCTGCGTCTTGCGCAGCACAAGCTCCCCATCAAGACCAAGATTGTTGCTGCTAAGAACGCTGAGCAGCGCATCGAGAAGGAGATGGCTGAGGAGGCCGCTCTCGAGGCCAAGTGGGCTGCTGAGGACGCCGCCGCCGCCAAGGAGGAGAACTAATGAAGCCCGCAGAGATTCGTGAGCTCTCGGACGCTCAGCTCGTTGAGAAGCTGAAGGAAATGCGCGCCGAGCTCTTTAACCTTCGTTTCCAGATGGCCACCAGCCAGCTGGACAACACCGCTCGCGTCAACACCGTGAAGAAGGACATCGCTCGCGTCCTCACGGAGCAGCGCGCCCGCGAGATCGCAGCGGAGAAGTCCGCTGTCGCCGAGTAGGACCTAAGGAGAGAACATGACTGATTCGCGTAACTCGCGTAAGGTCCGTACGGGTGTCGTTACCTCCGTCTCCGGTGCCAAGACCATTGTTGTCACCATCACCGAGCGCAAGCGTCACCCCAAGTACGGCAAGATGATGACCAGCTCCAAGAAGCTGCACGCTCACGACGAGGAGTGCACGGCTGGCGTGGGCGATACCGTCCGCGTTATGGAGACCCGTCCTATGTCCAAGATGAAGCGTTGGCGCCTCATCGAGGTCGTCGAGCGCGCTAAATAAGCAGTCGCTCTTACGACTTGTACGTTTCCGAAGATGTGCGTATGCCTGGCTTGCATACCACGGGCCGCATAAAGGCTGCGCACCTCTCTTCGGTTCTTAGTTCGGAGGAACATCTACCATGATTCAGATGCAAACCATGCTGAACGTCGCCGACAACTCCGGCGCTCGCAAGATTCGCTGCATCAAGGTGCTTGGCGGTTCCAAGCGTCGTTATGCAGGCATCGGCGATGTGTTCATCGGTGCTGTCCAGGAGGCTACCCCTGGCGCCAACGTCAAGAAGAAGGACGTTGTCCGTTGCGTCGTCGTTCGCACCGTTAAGGAGATCCGCCGCAAGGATGGCTCCTACATTCGCTTTGATGAGAACGCCTGCGTTGTCATCAACAACGATGGTTCGCCCGTCGGCACCCGTATCTTCGGGCCTGTCGCTCGCGAGCTTCGTGACAAGAAGTACATGAAGATCGTCTCGCTCGCTCCCGAGACCCTGTAGTTAGGGGAGATATATGTATATCAAGAAGGGCGATAAGGTCCAGGTTCTCTCTGGTAAGGATCGCGGCAAGCAGGGCGTTGTCCTGCGTGCTCTCCCCGCCGAGAACAAGGTCGTTGTCGAGGGCGTTTCGGTCGTCAAGAAGGCCGTCAAGCCCAACGCTGCCAACCAGCAGGGCGGCATCGTTTCGCAGGAGGCTCCCATCGACGCCTCCAACGTCAATCTCGTTTGCCCCGAGTGCGGTAAGGTTACCCGCGTCGGTCACGAGAAGGACGGCAAGAACAAGCTGCGCGTCTGCAAGAAGTGCGGCCACAAGTTCTAAGCTGCCCGCAACATCAAGTTGCTAGCAAAGGCCCGGATGCTACGGCATCCGGGCCTTTTTTGATCCCTTGGGGACGGAGGAAAACGGATCATTCTGCATCGATGCGGTGCCAGTGATCCGTTTTCCTCCGTCCCCTACGGATCATTTTGGGAAATTGCTATGTTGGTTTATTTGGGCTGACTTGGTAGCCTATGGGCCATTTACCTGCTTAAAGCGTCGGTCGATTACCAAAATAATGCTCAAAAAATCGTCCAAGAAGTCGCGGGGCCCTTTTTGGTGCGTCGCCTGTCAAGCAATGTGGCAAGTTCTTGGTTAGATATTGGTCAGTTTTGGGGCAACCTTGCCAAAAGCTTGACGGATGCAGATTTAGACGTCGACGAATGAACACTTCGATTGCGATTCAAGCAAAATTCTGGGCTGATTCTCGATAATCGCTTCCAATCGTCCCTTGCCGCGTGCCGCCCTCGCGTACAATCTGCTCCGACATTCGCGCGCCGTCCGGCGCTTAAAAGGGGAGGGCCCCATGGCAAACGAGATTTGGACCATCAAGCGCTGTCTCGAGTGGACCAAGGAGTACCTGGCCGAGCGCGGCGAGGAGCACCCCCGTCTTTCTGCCGAGTGGCTGCTCTGCGCTGCCACGGGTTTGGTACGCATCGACTTATATATGCGCATGGACGAGACGCTTAACGCGGCTCAGCTCGAGACCATGCACGCGGCCGTTGTTCGTCGCGCTAAAGGTGAACCGCTGCAATACATCACGGGCAGCACGCAGTTTCGCATGATCGACGTCGCGTGCGCCCCCGGTGTGCTCATTCCGCGTCCCGAGACCGAGATGCTCGTCGAGGAAGTCCTCAATTATCTGGATGCCGAGGTGCTGAGCCCCGAGGCTGCTGCCCGTCAGCGTGTTGAGCTGCCTTGGAACGATGAGGTCGAAGAGGCCCGCAAAGCCGAGGCGGCGCTGGCCGACGAGCGCGCGACTGTCGAGCGCCGTGCCGCTAACCTGACGGCCGCCGATGAGGCGGCACTAGGCAGCGACGTGCTGGGCAGCCGTGCCTATGCCGAGGAGCTGGCCGACCGCGAGGCCGAGGAAGTCGCCGCGCAGGCAGCAGAAGCCGACGCCGCGGAAGCCGCCGAGCCCGAGCTCGACGAATACGGCATCGCCATCGAGGGTGCCGGCCAGGAGACGGCTTCAGCTCAGGATGCCGCTGCGCCTGCCCCAACCGAGCCCTGCACTGCCCGCGTTCTCGAGGTCGGCTGCGGCACGGGCTGCATTTCGCTCTCCCTTGCCTGGGAGCGCCGCGGCCACGTTACCTGCACCGCCACCGATATCGAGCCGCGCGCCATGGATCTGGCCACCAAAAACCGCGACGCCCTCGGCCTCACGGCAGATGAGGTTGCCTTTAGCCTCACCAACCTGGTGAGTTCCATTCCCCGCGAAGAGTGGGGCACCTTTGATGTGCTCGTCTCCAACCCGCCTTACATCCCGACCGACGTCATGCGCTCGCTGCCGCACGAGGTCAAGGACTTTGAGCCCGACCTGGCGCTCGAGGGCGGCGCCGACGGCCTCGATATCTTCCGCCGCCTGCTCAATGCGGCGCCTTACATGCTGCGCGCCGGTGGCCTGTTTGCCTGCGAGCTCTACGAGGGTGCCCTCGATGCCGCGGCCGAGCTCTGTCGCCAGGCGGGTCTGTCGGACGTGCGCATCGTCCACGACCTCACCGATCGCCCCCGCATCGTCCGAGCCATCGTCACCGAGCCCAAACAGCGCCAGTAATATTTATTAACTGGTTAGCAAAAATTATAAAGTAGTTTATAATTAGGACGGCTGAAAGAGGTCGGCCCATGCAACCTCCTACCTTTCGGGAAATCATTGCCCTACTCAAGCACGATGGATTCGTGAAGGTCGCGCAAGTCGGTGGTCATGCTAAGTATGTTTCTGGCGATCGTGTTGTCCCCGTGAACGGCTCTGGTGGTGATCGACCAAAGAAGGGCACGTGGGCAAGTATTCGTCGCCAAGCTGGATGGTAGTTGGAGGCAAAATGAGGCAGCGATTTACCTATGACTGCGTTCTCATAAAAGAAGACGACGGGTACTGCGCCAGCTTCCCGCAGATTCCCGGCGCCTTTGCCGATGGCGATACGCGCGAAGAAGCGATTGCCCATGCCACCGAGGCGCTGATGGCGTTTTTGGCCGACGACCTCAACAACGGTTTGACTCCGGCAGGGTACGAACGCTCGGCCGAGGTCGTGGCCCTTTCAGTCGAAATCGACCACGAGGACGCTCGGGAAGCGGCGTGCCGAACATTTAAAGATGCAGCGCTGGATCTCAAAGTCTCCGCTCCGCGGATTACCGCGCTGGTCAAAGCCGGAAAACTCGATGTTGAACTCGTCGATGGCCGTCGGATGATAACGATAGACAGCATCGAGCGCTACGCCGCCCAAGAACGTCACGCCGGAAGACCAAAGAAGTCTGTAGCCTTCCAATAACCCCCTCACTTTCACCGACTACTAGAGCCGCTCACCAAACCAACATGCACTCTGGCCAAATAGGTTGAACGTTTCGTGCGAGAATGCCCCTCAGTAAACAAACTTTCACCAGAGCGTAAGGGGCTGGCATACACATGCAGACGGTCTATCGGGTATACGAGGGAACGCGCGAGCCGCATCGGCTC
>CABQXG010000035.1 GCA_902468045.1 uncultured Collinsella sp. | reverse complement strand
GGGTTGGGGAAACGAGCCTCTTTTTGTCTCTGGGCTTGTAGATTGGCGAAGGCGATACGCTCTGGCAGCTATTTTGAGTTCTTGATGCGGCGTGTGGCTGCGGCGGTTATTCCGAGGCCTGCGGCGGCGATTCCTGCGAGTGCGATTGCGCTCGGCGCTGTGTCGCCCGTGTTCGCGAGCTTGCCGGCGGTCGTATCTGCTTGTTTGCCGCTGCTCTTGTTCGCTTGCTTGGTGGAGTTTGGCGAGGTGTCTTTACCGGTCGCGGGCGAGCCGGTGGGCTGTGTCGTCTCGGCCGGTTGCGCCGAGTTGGTGGGAGGCGTCGTCTCGGTCGGTTGCGTTATCTCGGGCGAGGTGGCCTTGTCTGCCGCGGCTTTTGCCTCTTCGTATGCCTTGCAGGCGTCGTCATAGGCCGTTTGCGCTTTTTTCAAATTGTCGAGGAGCGCATCTCGCCAGGCTATGAACCGGTCGATATCGCCTTTATATTTCTCTACAGCACGTTCACAGTTATTAACTCGTCTTTCCTGATTTCTGAGGCGGTACTGGAACTCGCGGAGCTCCTCTTCGCAATGGCCTACTTGCGCTTTTGCCGTTACGATCTCACTGTGCAACTGCTTTATTTGCTGTTTAACAGTTTCGACAAACTCCTCGTAGCCGAGTGCTTCGAGTGTCTTAAGCATCTCAAGTTTCTTGTCTAATTCTGCCTGGAGCTCGCTTACCCGGTTGATGGCCCCGTCGTATTTGGCTTGGGCTGCATCGATGTCCGCTTGCATGGTGGGAAGGAGTTCCCTCTCTTCGACGGCTTGCGCCGCCATCTTGTCGCGGAGCTCTTGAAAACGGGCAATGTCATCATTGAATCTCGCAATTTTCTCGGGACTTGCGGCGTTTTTTGCGGCCTCGAGTTTTTTGAGCGCTTCCTGCATGGCTGCATACGCTTTTTCTTTTGCGGCGGCCGCATCTTCTGTCTGCGGGGCGCCCGAATTGCCGTTGGTGGCGCTCGTCTGCGAAACGGCCGCACCGGTGGGGGAACTGGTTTCTGCCGCGATCGCCGCTACGGGGGCGATTCCCGCGACAAGTGCCGCGGAAAGGGCGATGCCCACAGTTGCTCGTCTTGCTCTTCTTGCGAGAATGTCGTTCATCTC
This sequence comes from uncultured Collinsella sp., assembly GCA_902468045.1. Classification (GTDB taxonomy): domain Bacteria; phylum Actinomycetota; class Coriobacteriia; order Coriobacteriales; family Coriobacteriaceae; genus Collinsella. The sequence continues at coordinate 7,761 of CABQXG010000035.1, read as the reverse complement.
GGCACCTCATTTCAAGGGTCGGCGACTAACTTGGTAGCACTAATGTAAGTATATCAGGCGGTCGACCCGACACTGGCTGGGTGCGCGCGTATACCTCTCTGAAAACTGAATCCCGTTAGAAATGACGAGTTGTTTACGCTTCTTTTGGGGTGGCGGTACTATCATGATTCGAATTGAATGTGGATGATGATAGGGAGCGCCTTTTTATGATTGAGCTGCTTAGGCGTTTTGGTGGTAAGTTTCGCCGGTATATGGTGATCGGCCCTGCGTGTAAGCTGATCGAAGTGGTCTTTGACCTGCTGACGCCGCTGGTGATTGCCCAGATGATCGACAAGGGCATTGGCTCGCACGACGTGAGCGCCGTTATCCACTACGGCATGCTACTTGCCGCCATGGCCGTGATCGGCATCTCGTTTACGCTCGTCTGCCAAAAGATGGCGGCGCTCACCTCGCAGGGCATGGGCACCGACATTCGCGGCGCGCTCTACGAGCACATCAACAAGCTGAGCTATGCTGAGCTCGACCGCTTTGGCACGCCGTCGCTCATCACCCGCATCACCAACGACGTTAACCAGGTCCAGCTCGCTGTGGCGCTGGGCGTGCGCATGCTCATCCGCTGGCCCTTTCTAGCGGTGGGCTCCATGTGCGCGGCCCTTGCCATCGACCTTAAGCTCGGCATCATCTTTTTGATCTGCACGCCCGCCATTGGCCTGGTGTTCTGGGTTGTCATGGCGCGCTGCATTCCGTACTACAAGCAGCTGCAGGCAAAGCTCGACCGCATCGCGCTTATCTGCCGCGAGGGCCTTTCGGGCGCCCGCGTGGTTCGCGCCTTCGTGCGCGAAGATCACGAGCGCGAGCGCTTTGCGCAGGCCGCCGACGACCAGGCCAATACTGCCATCGCGGTGGGCAAGCTCTCGTCGATTCTCAACCCCGTCACGTTTTTGGTGATGAACCTGGGCGTGTGCGCCATCCTGTGGGTGGGCGGCATCCAGGTCAGCGTGGGCGAGCTTACGCAGGGCCAGGTCATGGCGTTTGTGAACTACATGACGCAGACCCTGACCTCCATCGTGTACGTCGCCAACCTGGTCGTGGTCTTTACCAAGGCGAGCGCCAGCGCGTCGCGTATCAACGAGGTGCTCAATTGCGTGCCGGGCATCACCGACGAGGGCAACCAGCCGGTCGCGCTGCCCAAGCCGGGCAATGTCGCTCCAGTTCCCGCGCTGAGCTTGAGCCATGCGAGCTTCTCGTTTGGCGCTGGCGCGGCCAATGCTGTCAACGATGTGACGCTGGAACTCCCGCTGGGCAAGACACTCGGCATTATCGGCGGTACGGGTAGCGGCAAGTCCACGCTCGTCTCGCTCATCCCGCGCCTGTACGATGCGAGCACCGGCAGCGTGAGCGTGATGGGCGCCGACGTGCGCACCTGGCCGCTCGACCAGCTGCGCCGTGTGGTCGCGACCGTTCCGCAGCGCGCATCGCTGGTGAGCGGCTCCATCCGCAGCAACCTGACCTGGCGCGATGAAGCTGCGACCGACGAGGAGCTCTGGGCGGCACTCGACATGGCGCAGGCCAGCGAGTTCGTGCGCAACAAGCCGCAGGGCTTAGACGCCCCGGTCGAGGCGGGCGGCAAGAACTTTAGCGGTGGCCAGCGTCAGCGCCTGACTATCGCGCGTGCCTTGGTTGGTTCGCCTCAGATATTGATCATGGATGACTCCGCGTCGGCGCTCGACTTTAAGACCGACGCGGCGCTTCGCCATGCCATTCGCGAGCGCAGCATGCGCGGTGCCGCCAAGGGCGGGCTGCCGCTGACCACGGTGATTGTGAGCCAGCGCGTCTCGACCGTGCGCGATGCCGACGTGATCTGCGTGCTCGACCACGGCTCGGTTGCCGGCCTGGGCACACATGACGAGCTCTATGCGACCTGTCAGCTCTATCGCGAGATTTGCCAGTCGCAGCTGCGCCGCGAGGAGCTTGAGGGCCAGCGGGGGAGCACAGCGCCCGCGCTCGCCCCAGGTGCCCCGACCGCCCCCGCATCCGTCTGCGCAAAGGAGGGCTGCTAAATGAATCCGTACACTTCCTCCGGTTCGGTCGCCACGATGACGGCCAACGTGTCCGGTAACGATAGCCTCAACGACCTGGGCGACGGCCCGCGCCAGCCTGGCGACCCCGAGCGCTATCCCGTGGGTGCGGTGACCCGCCGCCTGCTGGGCTATGTTCGCCCGCACCGCGTCTCGTTTACGGCATCGTTTGTGAGCGCCGCAATCTCGGTGATCTTGCAACTCTATACGCCCATCCTCATTGGCGAGGGCATCGACCTTATCGTCGCCGCCGGACAGGTGGACTTCGATGCGCTGCTGCCGCTTGTCACCAAGCTCGCGATTGTCGTCGTAGGTGCTGCGGCCTTCCAGTGGCTGCAGGGCTACTGCGTTAACCGTCTGTCCTACGAGACGGTGCGCGACATGCGCGTGGAGGCGAGCGACAAGCTCAGCCGCATGCCGCTCAGCTTTATCGACAGCCATGCTCACGGCGACCTCATGAGCCGCGTGGTCAACGACGTCGACCAGGTGGGCGACGGTCTGCTGCAGGGCTTCACGCAGCTCTTCACCGGTGTTATTACCATCGTGGGCACGCTCGCGTTTATGCTTTCCATCAACCTGACCATGACGCTTGTGGTGGTACTCGTCACGCCGCTTTCCATTTTTGCAGCCGGCGCCATCGCCAAGCTTTCCAACAAAAGCTTTACGGCACAGCAGCGTATTCAAGGGCAGCTCGGTGGTCATATCGAGGAGTACGTAGGCGAGCAAAAGCTTGTCGACGCCTTTGCCTATGGCCCGAACGCCCAGCAGCGCTTCGATGCCCTCAATGCCGAGCTCTACACCGCGGGCGAGCGCGCGCAGTTTATGGGTTCGCTCTCCAACCCCGGTACGCGTTTTATCAATAACATCATCTATGCCGTGGTTGCTGTGATCGGCTGCGTGGGCGTGATCGCGGGCGTGCCCGCGGCGCTTACGGTGGGCGGCGTGCAGATCTTCCTGTCCTATGCCAACCAGTACACCAAGCCGTTCAACGAGGTCACCAACGTCATTACGCAGATCCAGACGGCGTATGCCTCGGCGCGCCGCATGTTTGCGCTGCTCGATGCCCGCGAGCAGGAGCCCGATGCGGCGGATGCCGTGGAACTTGCTGCCCCGCAGGGCGAGGTCGCCTTTGAGCATGTGGACTTTAGCTACGTGCCCGACCGTAAGCTGCTGCGGGACATTTGCATCGAGGCTAAGCCCGGCATGCGCTTTGCCCTTGTTGGCCCCACGGGCTGCGGAAAGACGACGCTCATCAACCTGCTGCTGCGCTTTTACGATATCGATGCCGGCCACATCACGGTTGATGGCAGGTCTTCGCGTGACTACACGCGCGCAAGCCTGCGCCATGCCTTTGGCATGGTGTTGCAGGATACGTGGCTGTTCGAGGGCACGGTGGCGGAAAACATCGCCTACGGTTGTCCCGATGCCACGCGTGAACAGGTTATCGAAGCCGCCAAGCGTGCGCACGCGCACAAGTTTATCGTGCAGCTGCCAGGCGGCTACGATACGGTCATCGGCGAGGACGGCGGCACGTTTAGCCAGGGCCAAAAGCAGCTGCTGTGCATCGCACGCGTTATGCTCACCGACCCGGCTATCTTGCTGCTGGACGAGGCGACCTCTAGTATCGACACGCGCACCGAGCTGCAAGTGCAGGCGGCATTCGACGAGCTCATGGCTGGCCGCACAAGCTTTGTTGTGGCGCACCGCCTGAGCACCATCCGCAACGCCGACTGCATTCTGGTGATGCGCGACGGCCAGATTATCGAGCGTGGCACGCATGACGAGCTGCTAGCGGCAGGCGGCTTCTACGCCGAACTCTACCGCAGCCAATTCGCCCAGTGAGCAAGCCCGTGGGGCAAATTAATCAATCGACAGACGGTGGTTTACATCTGACACGTTAGTACTAAGATATTCATCTAATAAATTGCATTAGTGGCTTTAGTTTTGGGGGATACGAGGCAACGTGACTATGACGTGCTCTTTGGTGGTTAACAGCAAGAGCGGTAATACCAGGATGGTTTCGGGTGCGATCAAGCGTACGCTGCAGGCTGCGGGTGTTGAGTTTGTCCATGCCGCGGCGTTGAGCGACGATGCGGATGCAGATCAGGTTGCGCTCGAGGCGCAGGGCGCCTGCGCGGCCGACACGGTGCTCGTCGGTTTTTGGTGCGACAAGGGCGCGTGCACGCCTTCGGTCGCGGCGTTGCTTTCCGCCTTGCACGGCAAGCGCGTGTTCCTGTTTGGCACCTGCGGTTTTGGCGCCGACCAGAGCTATTACCAGCAGATTATTGATCGCGTGACTTCCAATTTGGCTGGGGATGCCGAGCTTGCGGGCTGGGCGATGTGCCAGGGCAAGATGGGTCCCGCGGTCAAGCAGCGCTACGAGGCCATGCTCGAGCAAGATCCCGACAACGCCCGATTTAAGATGCTGCTCGACAACTGGGTTGCCGCGAAGGACCATCCCACCAAGGAAGATCTGGATAACATGGCTGCAGCCGCCAAAAAGGCCGTGCTGGGAGAGTAGCTCCCATCGCTGACGGCGGTCGGTCCATCTTTCTAAATGAAGCGTCCTCCCGGGCGTCGGGGCACGAAGTTCCCTGCTCTACAGTCCCGCGCAAGACGAAGGCCACATTAAGTGGCCTTCTTTGCGTGCGGAACTCGCGATGAACTTCGTGCCCCGCCGTCCGGGAGGACGCCTCTTTATTGATGGGAGGCCTGATAGGTCGATGGTTCCGTGCCCGGATGCGTCCAAAGTGGGACGGGCTTTCCGGATGGGCAGGCTTTCGAAAAATGCGTCCCGGAATTTGCCTTTGGAATGGGACGTAGTTTCCCGTTGAGGTGCTTTGCGGAAAGTGCATCCCACTCTGGGCGGTCGAAGTGGGACACACTTTCCCAAAGGCGCTCCAACGGGAAATTGCGTCCCATTATTCGGTCAAGAAACGGGATGCATTTTCCCAATGAGAGCAAAACCGGAAAATGCATCCCACAATCAGCCCTCAAAGTGGGACACCGTTTCCCAATGAGGCTCAAGCGGAAAATGCATCCCGGAATCGACGCTTGAAATGGGATGCAGTTTCCCGATGAGGCACTCGACGGAAAATACATCCCAGAAATGGCCTTTGAGCTGGGATAAGATTTCCGCGGCATCTCGGATTCTCAAAAATAAGACACGCCGTTGGCGAAAATGAGACACGTGATATCGGGTATCGGATGTATCATTTGCAAAAATGAGTCCACTCCACTCGAATAAAGCGAGGTCCCTCATGTACGTTCCACACCCCCGTATCCGTAGGCTGTCGAAAATCCCGCTTGTTGGGACGGCGGCGCTTGCTGCGTTGATCGCCACGAGCGTCGCCTGCTTCACGGCCACGCCCCAGGTTGCCCAGGCGGCAGACGCGCCCGCAATCACCGATATGACCGAGCAGGATTATCAAGCCCTGGGTCTTGGCACGAGCGAGGACATTCCGGCCGATACCGTTGGCCCCTATTCCACTGATACCCCCACGACGTTTGCCACGCGCAGCGAGGTCTATATGGCAGCTAACGGTAGCCATGGCAATCGCTACACTCTGCGCGACAAGCTCGAGAACGTCGAGCGCGGTGACATTGGCGGCAGCAGCAAGCTCACCGATGGCTATGGAAGTGTGTGGGGCGCCGCAAAGTTCTGGCAAAACGTCAACAACTTCGATACGAACAGCGATCTCTACAAGCATAGCGACTACGGTGGCGGCACCTGGTCGTACCTAAGCAACAATGAGTCCTCAACAGTACTCGCCAACGACAACAACGGTTTCTCGGGCATTCACGCCACGAGTGTTGAGTTCTGCAGCGACGCCAGCACGGGCAAAAAGAGCCGCGTTGCCGAGCTCCGTGCCTACGGCGACAGTTCCTCCACGACGATTGACGGCAAGTCATACGCCGGAAAGGTTGAGCTGGTCCTCTACTCGTTTAGCAACGGGCGTACGCGCACTCTCGACACGCGCCTGCCGGTGACGGTCAACACTAATATGATGTACGAAGGCCGTTTTAAGTACCTGGATGCCGGTTACCTGCAAGAGCACGACGCCGTCTTTGATGTCGAGGCGGGCGATGTCGATGGCGACGGCGTCGACGAGCTTTTTGTCTACGCGGGCTGCTATGTCGACGAGAACGGCGTGCGCAAGGCTGTAGTCGACATGTATGACTTGGAGGGCGGCAACTGGAAGCAAAGCGTCGTCAAGATCGATGCCGGTAACGCCGCGGACTACACCACGCACAACAAGGGCGGGAACGACTCCTGGACGCAGCTTCAGTCAGCTCCTGTCGTTTCGCTAGCGGCCGGCGACCTCGATCGCGATTTTTGCGATGACCTCGCCATCGTGGTCTCGGCACCCTACGGCAAGAAGAATATTGATAAGTCGACGCATTGCGAGCTGTTTTCGTGGGATGCATCCAAGGGTGCGCTCGTCCATGTCGATGCTCTGGGCGACGCGGGCGCAATCTCCCTCTCCGCGAACGGCAAGACCATGGTCGCTGCGAATGCGACGTTCGGCACGTTTGCCGCCTACGATGAAGAAGGAAAGAAGACGGGTGAAACCGTCACGGGCCTTATTCTTGCGGGCTATGACTGGCAACGCAGCGCTTTTGATTACGGCGCTTCTGACGGCAGCAAGGGGCTGTACGGCGCGCTGTACCGCTACGCGTATTTTGACTCGGAGTCTGGCGAGTTCAAGCTTTCCGATTGCAAGGAATACAGAGACGGGCTCCTCGCCTCCTATGGGCTGATGCATGTGCCCAACAGCGCATGGAAGGATAGCGCTCAGGATAAGCGCTATCCGTGCACCTTGGCGCCTATTGCCCTTGCCACTGCCAACCTTGACGGCCTGTCCGAGCAGCTGGCGGTCGACGAGGTGCTCGTGGGCGGCGATGTGTTCCGCGACTTTGCCTGCAACACGGCACAGAGCGGGGCTCAGGGCTTGGGGTCCATGGTCGGAACCATGAGCATGAGCGGTCAGCAATACAACAGCAGCAACAAGCATGACCACAAGGGTATAGAGCAGGTGTGGATCAGCGACGTCAAGGCGGGCAGCGTCTCGGGTTCGGACCGCTATAACGAGAGCTTTATCGCTGTGGTGGGCAAGCACCGCGACGAGGACCTGCGCAAGAACGATGACTACTATTGGATGACCGCCTCGCATTTTTCGCTCGACGAGAACGGAAAGGTGCGCCGCGGCGAGGAGCAGGTGATTAGCGAGAGCAACCGTCGCGGCACTACCTACGGCACATTTATCTCGCTCGCGCTGCCCGATGTCGACAACGACAGCGTCAAGATCACGTACAAGGACCGCTACAAGGTCTATACCAACCCGCGCGTGCTTGCCGTGCTGCAGGATGCGCCCTATGTTGAGGATCTGGAGCAGGCATACGGCTATCTGGTGTTGGGCGGCACGTCATACGGAGAGGAAAAGGGCACGGGGACATCCCAGGGCTATACCATTGGCGCCGAGTTGGGCGTTGCCGTCGAGGTGCAGACCGGTCCGCCCCTGGTCGCGATGAATGCTTCAGTCGATTTTGCCGCCGAGGGATGCTATGACTACCGGAGCGAGCGCACGGTCAGCGCAGGCGTAAGCTATGAGTCGCATGCCGGCGAGGGTGCCAAGGCCGTGCTCTACACGATTCCGATGGTCTATTACGAGTATGAGATCGA